>NZ_JBGBPT010000085.1:0-34941 GCF_041106355.1 Streptomyces sp. BF23-19
CCCGGTGCCGAAGCCGGCGCCCGCCACGATCCGCATCGTGGAGTGCCGCTCGGCGGCCTCGGCCGCCTCCGGGGCGGGGGGCCCCCCCCCGGCCCCCGCCCGGGGGGACCCCCATGGCCCGCCCGGCGCCTCGGCGACGAGCGGCTTGACCGGCTCGTACCAGACCTTCTCGGCCGGTACGTCGACCAGTTCACGCTCGGGCCAGCGCAGGGCGGTCATCCGGCCGCCGAAGACGGCGCCGGTGTCGAGGCAGATCGTGTTGTTGATCCAGGTCGTGTCGGGGACCGGGGTGTGTCCGTAGACCACGACGGCCTTGCCCCGGTAGTCCTCGGCCCACGGGTAGCGCACGGGCAGGCCGAACTCGTCCGTCTCGCCGGTGGTCTCCCCGTAGAGCGCGTGCGAGCGGACCCGGCCGGAGGTACGGCCGTGGTACTTCTCGGGCAGGCCGGCGTGGCAGACCACCAGCTTGCCGCCGTCGAGGACGTAGTGGCTGACGAGGCCGCGGATGAACTCCCGTACCTCCTGGACGAATTCCTCCGGCTCCCCCTCCAACTGCTCGATGGTCTCGGCGAGGCCGTGGGTCCGCTGGACCTTGGAGCCCTTCAGGTAACGGCCGAGCTTGTTCTCGTGGTTCCCGGGCACGCACAGGGCGTTGCCGGACTTCACCATGCCCATGACGCGGCGCAGCACGCCGGGGCTGTCGGGGCCGCGGTCGACGAGGTCGCCGACGAAGACGGCGGTGCGGCCCTCGGGGTGGATCCCGTCCTCGTAGCCGAGCTTGGTGAGCAGGGTCTCCAGCTCGGAGGAACAGCCGTGGATGTCGCCGACGATGTCGAAGGGGCCGGTGAGGTGGGTGAGGTCGTTGAACCGCTTCTCCAGGACCACCTCGGCGGTCTCGGCCTCCTCGACGGAGCGCAGCACGTGGACCTTGCGGAAGCCCTCGCGCTCCAGGCCGCGCAGCGAGCGCCGCAGGTCGCGGCGGTGCCGCTGGATGACCGCGCGGGGCAGGCCGGCCCGGTCGGGGCGGGCCGAGTTGCGTTCGGCGCAGACCTGTTCGGGCAGGTCCAGGACGATGGCGATGGGCAGGACGTCGTGCTCGCGGGCGAGCTGGACCAGCTGCCGACGGGCGTCGGCCTGGACGCTGGTGGCGTCGACGACGGTGAGGCGGCCGGCGGCGAGGCGCTTGCCCGCGATGTAGTGCAGGACGTCGAAGGCGTCGCGGCTGGCGCTCTGGTCGTTCTCGTCGTCGCGGACCAGGCCCCGGCAGTAGTCGGAGGAGATGACCTCGGTGGCCTTGAAGTGCTTGCGGGCGAAGGTGGACTTGCCCGATCCGGTGGCCCCGATCAGGACGACGAGGGACAGGTCGGTGACGGGAAGTGTGCGCGTACGGGGGGTCTCGGTGCCGGTCATGCTGCCTCGCCCTCCTTCGGGGTGTCGGTGCTGTGGGTGGTGTCGGTCGCCGCGGTGGGGTCGTCGACGGCGGTGGGGTCGCTCTGGGTGAAGACGGCCATCTGGGTCGGCGGACCGACCTCGGGGTCGTCGTCGCCGACGGGCACGTACCGGACCCCGTAGCCGTGGCGTCGCGCGACCTCGTCGGCCCAGGCGCGGAACTCCGCACGGTTCCACTCGAAGCGGTGGTCGCTGTGGCGGACGTGCCCGGCGGGCAGGGTCTCCCAGCGCACGTTGTACTCGACGTTCGGGGTGGTGACGAGGACCGTGCGGGGGCGGGCGGAACCGAACACCGCGTACTCCAGGGCGGGCAGCCGCTCCGGGTCCAGGTGCTCGATGACCTCGCTGAGCACGGCCGCGTCGTAGCCGGCCAGCCGCTTGTCGGTGTACGCGAGCGAGCCCTGCAGGAGCTTGAGGCGCGCGCTCTGCCGCTCGCCCATCCGGTCCAGCCGCAGCCGCCGGGCCGCGATCTGCAGGGCCCGTACGGACACGTCCATACCGACGATCTCGGAGTACGCCGGGTCCCCGAGCAGCGCCTGGAGCAACTGGCCCTGGCCGCAGCCGAGGTCCAGCACCCGCTGGGCGCCGGCGCCCCGCAGGGCGGCGAGGATCGCCTCGCGCCGCCGCACGGCGAGCGGCACGGGCCGCTCCTCGGTGTCGCGGGTCTCGTCCACCGCGTTGTCGATCTCCTCGACCTCACTGCCGTCGGCCTCGGCGAGACGGACCAGTTCCAGGCGCTCGATGGCGTCCTGGGTCAGTCGCTTGTGCCGGGCCAGGTAGCGGGAGGTGATCAGGCCGTTCTCGGGGTGGGCGGCGAGCCAGCCGTCCCCGGCGCGCAGCAGCTTGTCGACCTCGTCCGGGGAGATCCAGTAGTGCTTGGCGTCGTCGAGGACCGGCAGCAGCACGTAGAGCTGCCGCAGCGCGTCGGCGAGGCGCAGCTCGCCCTCCAGGACGAGCCGTACGTAGCGGGAGTCCCCCCACTCGGGGAACTGCTCGTCGAGCGGTACGGGATCGGCCTGTACGAGGTCCCAGCCGAGCGGCTCGAACAGCCGGTGCACGAGCCGGGCGCCGCCGCGGGCGGGCAGCACCGGGATCTCGACGCGCAGCGGCCGGGTCTGCTCCGGCAGCTCGGGCCGCAGGGCGCACTGCCCCTTGAGCGCGGTGCGGAACACCCCGCTGAGCGCGACGGCGAGCAGCGAGGACGCGGCGTACGGCCGGTCGTTCACGTACTGCGCGAGCGCGGCGTCCGGCGCCCCGCCCCGGCCCTTGCCCCGGCCGCGCCGCACGAGCGCGACGGGGTCGACCTCCAGCAGCAGGGCCGCCGTGCACCGCTGGGCCGAGGCCTCGGGGTAGAACACGTGGGCGGTGCCGTGGGAGGTGGAGAACGCCTGCGTCTTCCCGGGATGCTTGTGCAGCAGGTAGCCCAGGTCGGTGGCGGGTCGTTCAGGGGAGCCGGTGGTGGAGATCGTCAGGAACACACGACCGATTGTTGCTGCTCACCCGCCCCGTCTGCCTCTTGTTTTTCGCTCTCCCCGGTTGCTACGGCCGCCGGTCCGCCGGCAGCGCTCCGAGGGCGGCGATCCGGTCCGGGCCGATGCGGCAGCACCCGCCGATCAGGCGGGCGCCGGCGGCGTGCCAGGCCCGGGTGGGCCAGGGGACGGGGTCGTCGGGGGTGTGCCAGGTGCGGGTGGTGGCGTTCCATACGGAGCCGTCGTTGGGGTAGGCCAGCAGCGGTTTCGTGGTCACGGCGGCGGCCGCTTCGAGGGCGGGCAGGACATCGGCCGGATCGCAGCAGTTGACGCCGACCGCGATGACCTCCGGGGAGGCGGCGGCGAGGGCGAAGGCCTCGTCGAGGGGTTGCCCGGCCCGGGTGCGGCCGGCGGCCACGGTGTAGGAGAGCCAGGCGGGGGCGCCGGTCTCCGCGAGGACGGTGAGCAGCGCCTCGGCCTCGTCGGTGTCCGGGATCGTCTCCACGGCCAGGACGTCGGGGCCGGCGGCGAGCAGCGCCTCGATGCGGGGGCGGTGGAAGGCGGCGAGCGCGCGCACGCTCAGCCCGTACCGGCCGCGGTACTCGGAGCCGTCCGCGAGCACCGCTCCGTACGGGCCCACGGAGGCGGCCACCCACACCTCGTGGTCGGCGGCCTCGGCCGTCCGGGCGGCCAGACGCACGCTGCGCCGCAGCAGGGCGGTGGTCTCGGCGCGGTCGTGGCCGTGGGCGGCGAAGGCCTCGTAGCCGACCTGGTAGCTGGCGGTGATCAGTACCTCGGCGCCGGCCCGGACGTACGCCGTGTGGGCGGCCGCCACCTGGTCCGGGTGCTCGGCGAGCACCCGACCCGACCAGAGGTCGCCGGACAGGTCGCAGCCCTGGGCGGCGAGCTGGTTGCTGAGCCCGCCGTCCAGGAGTACGGCCCGGTGGGCCAGGGCTTCGGCCAGCGGGCCGGACGCGCGTGGCACGGCTGTCCCCGTTCCTATCGGACCTGGGAGAGCACCTGGGCGGAGATCAGCTCCAGGTGGTCCAGGTCGTGGAGGTCGAGCACCTGGAGGTAGACGCGGGAGGCGCCGGAGGCGCCGTAGGCGCCGATCTTCTCCACGACCTCGGCCGGGGAACCGGCCAGGCCGTGGGCCTTGAGCTCGTCGACGTCCCGCCCGATGGCGGCGGCCCGGCGGGCCACTTCGGCGTCGTCCTTGCCCACGCAGACGACGAGGGCGTTGGAGTAGCGGAGGTCGTCGGGTCCCCGCCCGGCCTCCTCGGCCGCCTCCCGGACCCGGGCGAACTGGCGCTCGCTGTCCGCGATCGACGCGAAGGGCATGTTGAACTCGTCCGCGTACCGGGCGGCGAGCCGCGGCGTGCGCTTGGCTCCGTGGCCACCGACGAGGACGGGAATTTTGGCCTGGGCCGGCTTGGGGAGCGCGGGCGAGTTCTCCACCCGGTAGTGCTTGCCGGCGTGGTCGAAGGTGGCGCCGAGCTCGGTGGCCCACAGGCCGGTGACGACGGCCAGCTGCTCCTCCAGCCGGGACATCCGGTCCGCCGGGAAGGGGATCCCGTACGCCTTGTGCTCCTCCTCGAACCAGCCCGCGCCCAGACCCAGTTCGATGCGGCCGCCGGACATCTGGTCGACCTGGGCCACCTGGATGGCGAGGACTCCGGGCAGCCGGAAGGTTCCTGCCGTCATCAGGGTGCCGAGGCGGATCCGCCTGGTCTCCCGGGCCAGGCCCGCGAGGGTGATCCAGGCGTCGGTGGGGCCGGGCAGGCCGTCGGCGGATCCCATGCGCAGGTAGTGGTCGGAGCGAAAGAAGGCATCGAAACCCAGGTCCTCGGTGGCCTTGGCGACGGACAGGAGGGTGTCGTAGCTCGCACCCTGCTGGGGCTCGGTGAAAACGCGAAGATCCATACCCCCATCCTGCACTTCCGCCCCGGCAGGGTGAATCTTCGTCAACCGGACGGTCCACGCCCCGGCGCGCCAGTGACCGGCCCGGACGGTGATCGTTGGCTCGGACGGAGCCGGACCGCCCGGCCCGCGCGCCGGCGGCGTCCCGCAGGTGCGTCCACCGCCCCCTTCCGCCGTGGAAGGGCCAGGGCCGAGGAGGCCGCCATGTCCCACGAGGCCGTGCCGGATACCCGCCGACACACCGGACCGACCGGACAGGCAGCGCACGCAGCACACGAGCGAGCGGGTCAGGAGCCTGCGGTACCCGCCCAGGGGGACGGTGCGCCGAAGGGCCTGCTGCAGCAGATGGAAGAACTGATGGCGGCGTTGAACGCCGACCTGTCCCGGCTCGACGCCGACCTCCAGACCTCCACGGACCGCACCCCCGAGGGCGAGCGCCCGTCCTTCCGGTCGTCCTGACCACGCGGGTCCCGCCGAGCACGGCGGGACCCCATCCGTAGCGCCCCTCAGGCCACGCCCGAGGCGGACCCTCGTTCACGGACCGCCATGCGGCGCAGGATCGCCCGCACCCGGTCGCTCGACTCGTCGGCCGCGTCGATCGACTCTATGCACTGCCAGTACAGGGCCTCGTCGTCCGTCCCGCAGGCCACCCCGACCAGGGCTATCCCCACTTCACCCAGCAGCGCCTGGAGTCCGAGCATCGCCTGCCGGACGTCCGACACCTCGCTCAACTGCGCGGCTCTCGGCGGATACTCGGGCGCGCTGCCCTCTCCGCGCAGGGCCGCCCGGTCGAGCACCCCGCAGCCTCTGCCTCCCGCTTCCCCCAGTCCTCGTGCCTCCGATCTCAGTTCCGGCGGCCCGGTGACCGCCAGATAGCTCCCTATCCCCTGCGCGAGCGCCTGGGCCTGCCAGGCCTCGCCCACGATGTCCCACGCGACCCCACTCTGTGCCAGCGCGTGCCGGCCGGCCGCGATGAGCCGTACCGCATCCATATGCCGTCCCCCGTCCGCACGACATCCCGCCATCCTCACCACTACCCAGAGTGAGGGCAACGAGCCAGTAAAGCCAGGGGTATTCGGAAAATGTGGACACAAACGTGATTGTGGATGAGTCCATCACTCCGAAGAGTGACGATTCGGTGTCGATGTACCCGGCACGGGAAAGCGGAGTTCGTTCCTCTCGATCTTCGCGGCGAGCGCATCCAGCACATCCACCCCGAGAACCTCACAGAACTGCAGCAGATACGCGAGCACGTCGGCCACCTCGTCGGCCACCCGGTGGGCCGATTCCGGCTCCTCCATGACCTTCGCCGACTGCTCCGGTGTCAACCACTGGAAGATCTCGACCAGTTCGGCCGCCTCCACGCTGAGCGCCACCGCCAGGTTCTTGGGCGTGTGGTACGGCTCCCAGCCGCGGGCGGCCGCGAACCGCACGAGTCGGCGCTGCAGCCGGTCCAGCCGCTCGTCGGGTCGGTCGCCAGATCGGTCGCCGATCCGCTCGCCGGGCCGCCCTTCCGGCGACTCCGGCCGTCGCTCGGGCTGTTCCTGCGTCTCGTTCATGCCCTCAGGTCTACCATCGCGACGCCCGGGAGGTCGCGGGCGGCCGCGGCGGTCCCCTCCCCCACCGCCGCCACGAGCCGGATGTGGCCGCGGCCGCAGGACAGCAGGGCCAGGCGCAGCAGCTCGGCGCTCTGACGCCCGTCGAGGCCCCGGTCGAAGCCGTCGGCCAGCACCGTCAGTGCCTGCCGCGCGGAGAGCAGTTCGGCCGCCGGGTCCATGGCCAGCACCCCCGGCCCGGTGAGCAGGACCAGCGCCAGCGCGAGGAAGCGGAGTTCGCCCGCGCCCAGTCGGGCCAGCTCGGTGGCGGGCCGGCCCGGTCCGCGGTCCAGCACCGCCTCGACGGGGCCGCCCGCGGGGGCCCGTACGTCCAGCCCCGCCACGGATCCGGCGCAGCCGGTACGGGCCGCCTCCGCCAGCAGCGCGTGGCGGGTGCCGCATTCGCTACGGGTCCGCCGCAGCACATCGGCCAGGTTGGCGCAGTCGCCCAGCAGCCGACCCTCTCCCGGCGGGACGGCGGCGCGCATCCGGTCCGGGCGGGGGTCGCACGGGAACACCGCGCGCAGGGCCACGACCACCTGTTCGGCGGCGGCCAGCACCTGGCGCTGGCCCGCGGTGGAACCGGCGACGCGGAGCGGGAGCAGTGCCGTGCCGAGCCGGTCGTCGGGCAGCGGGGCCCGGGTGACGCCGACGGCGCCACCGGTCAGCCAGGCGGCCTGGACCGAGCGCCGGCCTGGGTCGCGCAGGGCGGTGGCGAGCAGGATCTGCCCGTCCAGGGAGAGCCGTTCGCCGACGATCCGCAGCGTGGGCTCGGCCTGGACGGCGAGGTCGAGCCGGACGGGGCCCACGGGTCCGTCCACGGTGCAGCCGAGGCGGAACCCGCGCCGGCGCTGCGCGTCGGGGACGGCTCGGTCGGGGATGCGGGCGCGCGGATCCGGGAAGGCCTCCTCCAGCGTGGCCCCGGAACCCAGCCCGGCCAGGGCCTCGTAGGCGGCCAGGGCCTGGGACTTGCCGCTGCCGCTCGGCCCGGCGAAGAGGGTGAGGGGGCCGAGCGGGAAGACCGCCGAGCGGTGCGGCCCGAAGGCGGAGAGCCGCAGCTCGGTGACCACGGGCCGCGGATACCGCTGCGCGGGCTCGGCCGGACGGCCGGAGCCGGCGGGGCGGGCCCGCGCGGGCACGACGAGGGCTTCGCCTCCGTCCGCCCCTGCGGCGGGAGGCGCGGGCGAGGCTCCGGGCGACACGGCGGCATCGGGCTCGACCGTCGCAGCGGCAGCGGGAAAGGCAGGGGGAACGGGAAAGGGAACGGCAGGGGGAAAGGGAACGGCAGGGGGAAAGGAAACGGCTGGGGTGTCGACTAACGCGACGGTGGCGGGCGCGCCTACCGCCGCCGCGTCCGAAATGGCGTCCATGCGCGGGACGGTACGGCCCGCCGGACCCCCCGTGGCTCCGGCGAACCGTTCCCTCGCGGGGACCTTCCTACGATCGGGGGACGGCCGCGGCCGCGATCCCCTCGACCTCGGTCCCCACCGGCGCGAGCAGGAAGACGTTCCGGTCCACCCGGTGCATCCCGCTGCCCAGGCCGAAGACCACGCCGCTGCTGAAGTCCAGGATCCGCTTGGCCACTTCGCTGTCCGCCCCGGTGAGGTCGAGCAGGACCGGGATCTGCGCGATCAGGTACTCCGCCACCTCCCGCGCGTCCGCGAAGATCTGAACTCTGATCACCACGAAGCGCCGCTGCTCCGCCGCCGACGCCCCGGGCGCGGTGGGAATCGTGCGGTGGTCCACCCGGGAGGGCCATTCGTTGCGACTGCGCAGGGGAACCACCTGCGCGAGCCCCTCCCACTGTTCGTCGGTGACGTCGTACCTGCTCACCGGGCCGCCTCGGCCGTGCGCTTCATGTGCATCCCCCCATCCTCTCGCGTTTCACCCGTTCAGCCCAACAACGACACGAGCGTCCCGGGTACTCCCGGAGAGCCGGATAGGTTAGGTTAGGCATACCTAAGTCACTCGGACGAGGAGAGATCCGCATGCGCCCCTTCGGTGCCCCCGCCACCCCGGCCGACCGGCCCACCGATGCCGAGCGCATCCGGTCGATCCTGACCGCCGCCCACTCCATGACCGTGGTCACCGACGGACTGCGCTCCGAGGTCCGCCACCTCGACGGCAGCGACCCGATGGGCCGGCTGCACCTGCACCCCGCCGAGCCCGGCGGCGAGTCCGAGTACCGGCCCTCGATCCGGCTGGAGTTCACGGACATCGCCCCCACCCCCGTACGGGACCGGGTGCGCGCCCGCGTCACCGTGCTGGGCCGCCTGCTGACCCCCTACTCCGACCTGGCCGAAGGCTCCGGCGCCGACTCCACCTGCATGGAATTCGACCGGGCCGTCCTGGAGACCCCGGAGGGCCGCTCGCACGTCGGCCTCGAAGAGCTGGACGCGGCCTGCCCCGACCCGCTGTCCCCGTACGAGGCGGGCATGCTCACGCACCTCCTCGACGACCACCACGACCTCGTCACCCTGCTGTTGCGGCTGGTCCGACCGCTGCCCACCGCCACCGTGCTCCGCGCGCTGCCGGTCGCCATGGACCGGTACGGGATCACCCTGCGGCTGGAGGAACGGCGCGGCCACCGCGACGTGCGGCTGCCCTTCCCCTCCCCCCTCGACGACGTCGAGCAGGCCGGTACGCAGATCCAGGCGCTCTTCAGCGCGGCCCGGCGGAGCTCGCACCGCAACACCCTGCCGGCCTGACGGTCCGGAATACCCGGCCGCGGACCCGCGTTGGGGACGATCATGAAGGCCATCACATACAACGCATACGGAACTCCCGCCGCACTGCAGCTCGTTGACGTACCGCAGCCCAAGGTGGGACCGGGCGAGGTGCTCGTGCGCGTCAAGGCCGCCGGGGTCAACCCGGTGGACTGGAAGCTCGCCGCCGGATATCTCGACCCGATCCTCGAAGTCCGCTACCCGGTCATACCCGGCTGGGACGTGGCCGGAGTCGTCGAAGCGGTCGGCGAGGACACCTTCGACCACGCCGTCGGCGACGAGGTCTACGGCTACGTCCGCAAGGAATGGGTCGAGCTCGGCACGTACGCGGAGCTGGTGTCCGCCCCCGTCCGCACCCTCGCCCGCAAGCCCCGCGAGCTGAGCTTCGAGCAGGCCGCGGGCATCCCGCTGGCCGGTCTCACCGCCTACCAGTCGCTCACCCGCGCCGGCCTCAAGGCCGGGGAGACCGTGGTCATCCACTCCGCGGCCGGTGGCACCGGATCCCTCGGCGTGCAGATCGCGGTCGCGCTCGGCCTGCGGGTCATCGGCACCGCGGGCGCGCACAACCACGACTACCTGCGCTCCCTCGGCGCGGAGCCCGTGCTGTACGGGGAGGGGCTGGCGGACCGGATCCGCGCGCTCGCGCCCGAAGGCATCGACGCGGGCCTGGACTTCTACGGCGACGACGTCATCGAGACGCTGCAGTCCCTGGTCAAGGAACGTCACCGGGTGGTCTCCATCGCCGACTACGACGCGGCCGCCAAGGGCGCCCACCAGCTGTGGGTGCGCCCGGACACCGCCGACCTGACCTTCCTGGCGGAACTGGCCGACGCGGGGAAGCTCACGGTCAACGTGGAACACGCGCTGCCGCTCGCCGAGGCCGCCAAGGCCTGGGAGCTGAGCGCCGCGGGCCGCACCCGCGGCAAGATCGTCCTGACCGTCTGAGCGGCTGACGGGCCTCTCGGCACCCCCACATACGTACGCGCCGCCGGAGCACGGGGCTCCGGCGGCGCGCATCCGCTCAGGACGTGATCGGCGGCGCGGACCGGCCCAACGGCGGCCCGATCGCCCGCAGCGACCCGGGCGTCCGCCCTTCACCCCAGCCGATCTCCCGCCGGTAGCTGCCGAGCAGCCCGCGGCTCACCAACCCCGCTTCGTCCCGTACGGCCGGATCCTCCGGCAGGGGGCGGGTCAGCGGGGCCACGAACAGCGCGTCCACCGGGCAGTTCGCCTCGCACAGGAAGCAGGTCTGGCAGTCCTCCTGCCGTGCGAGCAGCGGAATCCCCTCGGGCCCCCGTTCGAAGACATCCGTCGGGCACACCTCCACACACTTGTCGCAGGCGATGCAGCGCTCCGCCGAGACCAGTTCGATCATGCGGCCACCCCTGCCCTCGCGGCGGGCCTGGTCCACACCCGGTCCAGGCCGCCGACCAGGATCCGGTGGTGCTGGGCCGGGTCCTGGTCCGGGTGGTCGAGGCGCTTGGCCATGCCCCGGGACTCGGACCGGGCGAGGGCGGCCGCGTACATCCACCGCGCGTGCGCCGTCATCGCCGCCGCCTGCCGGGCCCTGACCAGGTCGGCCCCCTCGCCGTGCAGGCCCCCGCGCAGCTGTGACCAGGCCGCGTCGAGGGTGCGCAGGGAGGCCGCGAGGACCTCGCCGCGCCGGAGGTAGTTCTTGTCGTACGGGAGCACCTCCCGCTGTACGAGCGCCACGGCCTCGCGGTGTTCCGGCGCGCCGGCCGCGCTCCCTGTCGGGCGCAGGCCCGTCCCGCCGGCGCCGAAGACCGGCCGGCCCGCCGCCCGGGCGGAACCGAGGGAGCGGGCGTACCCGGCGGCGCCCCGGCCGGCCCAGCTGCCCGAGGAGATGGCCCAGGCGGCGTTGTGGCTGCCGCCTCCGGTGAAGCCCCCGCAGATCTCCTCGCGGGTGGCCGCATCCCCGGCGGCGTACAGCCCGGGAACCCCGGTGGCGCAGTCGTCGCCGGTGATCCGGATGCCGCCGGTGCCGCGGACCGTGCCCTCGGCGAGCAGGGTGACGGCGAAGCGGTCCGTGAAGGGATCGATGCCGAGCCGGTCGAAGGTGAGGAAGAAGTTGGGCTGCGCGAGGCGCATCGCGGCCCGGGCGGGCTCGTCGGCGCGGTCCAGGCGGGCGTACACCCGGGCGCCGGTGAGGAGTTCGCGGGCGATCACCGAGCGGCCACCCTGGCTCGCCGCGCCCTCCAGGACACTGCCGTCCTCCTGGTAGAAGGTGGCGAAGGAGTAGAAGGCGGTCTTGGTGACGGAGGTGCCCTCGGGGGCGATGCCGTAGGCGTTGGAGAACTCCATCCCGGAGAGCTCCGCCCCGGCCTCGGCGGCGAACAGCGCCCCGTCGCCGGTGTTGGTGTTCGTGCCGAGGGCTCCGCTGAGGAAGGCGCAGCCGCCGGTGGCGAGGACCACGGCGCCGGCCCGGACCCGGTAGGACTCGTGCAGCTGGCGGCGGTAGCCGGCGGCGCCCGCGACGACCCCGTCCGCGCCGGTGAGCAGCTCGGTGACCGGACTGTGGTCCAGGACGCGGACCCCGGCCCGGCGGATCCGGATGCGCATCCGCCGCATGTACTCGGGGCCCTGCAGGCCGCCGCGTAGCGGCTGCCCGTCGGGGCCGGTCGGGAAGGGGTAGCGGCCTTGCGTGGCCAGCTCGTTCATCCGGTCGTAGGTCTCGTCGAGGACCCGGGCCATCCAGCGGCGGTCGGCGAGGTACCCGCCGAGGCCCTCCCGGGAGGCCATGGCGGCCTCCCGGGCGGCGGGCTCCGGCGGGACGTACCAGACACCGGTGCCGCCCGCGGCCGTGGCGCCGCTCGTCCCGCAGTAGCCCTTGTCGGCGAGGACGACGCGGGCGCCCGCCTCGGCGGCCTTGAGGGCCGCCCAGGTGGCGGCCGGGCCACCGCCGACCACGAGGACGTCGGTGGCGTACTCGGTCATACGCTCTCCTTGGTGTGCCGGTTGACCGGCCGGGCGAGGCCGTAGTTCTCGCGGAGGGTGGCGCCGGTGTACTCGGTGCGGAAGAGCCCGCGTCGCTGGAGGATCGGCACGACGTGGTCGACGAAGGCCGTGAGGCCCGTGGGCAGGACCGGCGCCATGATGTTGAAGCCGTCGGCGGCGCCCTGGGTGAACCACTCCTCGAGCTGGTCGGCGATCTGCTCGGGGGTACCGGCGAAGACGCGGTGGCCGCGGCCGGCGCCGAGGCGGGCGATCAGTTGGCGCAGGGTGAGGCCGTCGCGCCGGGCGAGTTCGGCGACGAGGGTGAAGCGGCTCTTGTTGCCGTTGATGTCGCGTTCCTCGGGCAGGTCCGGGAGCGGGCCGTCCAGCGGCAGTCCGGTGAGGTCCACGTTCAGCATGCCGGAGAGCTGGGCGAGGCCGTACTCGGGCACCTGGAGGTCGGTGAGTTGCTGTTCCAGGGCCTTCGCCTCGGCCTCGGTGGAGCCGATGACGGGGGCGATGCCGGGCAGGACGAGCAGGTCGCTCTCGGCGCGGCCGTACTTGGCGAGGCGGGACTTGAGGTCCTTGTAGAAGGTCTGGCCGTCGGCGAGGGTCTGCTGGGCGGTGAAGACCGCCTCGGCGTACCGTGCGGCGAACTCCTTGCCGTCCTCGGAGGATCCGGCCTGCACGAGCAGCGGGTAGCCCTGGGGGGAGCGCGGGACGTTGAGCGGCCCGGCGACGCCGAAGTGCTCGCCGCGGTGGGCGGCGGGGTGCAGCTTGTCGGTGTCGGCGTAGATGCCGCGCTCCTTGTCGAGGACGATCGCGTCGTCCTCCCAGCTGTCCCAGAGCTTGGTGGCGACGTCGAGGAACTCGCGGGCGCGCTCGTAGCGGAGGTGGTGTTCCAGGTGCTCGTCGCGGTTGAAGTTGCGGGCCTCGTCGACGGTGCCGGAGGTGACGATGTTCCAGCCGGCCCGGCCGCCGCTGATGTGGTCGAGGGAGGCGAACTTGCGGGCCAGGTTGTAGGGCTCGTTGAAGGTCGTGGAGACGGTGGCGATGAGCCCGATGTGCTCGGTGACGGCGGCGATGGCCGAGAGCAGGGTGAGCGGCTCGAATCCGCCGAGGGCGTTGTGGCGGGCCTTGCCCCAGAGGGCGACGCCGTCGGCGAAGAAGATGGAGTCGAGCAGTCCGCGCTCGGCGGTGCGGGCCAGGTCCTGGAAGTACCGCAGGTCGGTGATGAGCTCGGGCCGGCTGTCGGGGTGGCGCCAGGCGGCGTCGTGGTGACCGGCGTTCATCAGGAAGGCGTTGAGGTGGAGGGTGCGGTCGGCGGTCATGGCTGTTCCCTGTGTTCGGTGGCGTTGCGTGCGGTGGCGGGCCCGGACGGCGCGGGCGTCAGGCGGGGACGCGCCAGGTGCTCAGGCGGCGTTCGATCGTGACCAGCAGTTGGTTGAAGGCCACGCCGACGGCGGAGATGGTGATGATGCCCGCGTACATCTGCGGGATCGCGAAGTTGTACTGCGAGGCGTTGATCAGGTAGCCGAGGCCCGCCTTGGCGCCGATCATCTCGGCGGCCACCAGGACGAGGATGGAGACCGCGCCGGCCAGCCGGATGCCGGTGAAGATGGCCGGTACGGAGGACGGCAGGATCACCTTCTGGAAGAGCCTCGGGGTGGACAGGTCCATCGAGCGGGCCAGTCGGACGAGGGTGGGATCGGCGTTGCCCACCGCGCTGATGGTGTTCAGCAGGACCGGCCAGAGGCAGGCGTAGACGACGATCGAGACCTTCGAGGTCTCGCCGATGCCGAGCAGCAGCACGAAGACCGGGAGCAGGGCCAGTGCGGCGGTGTTGCGGAACACCTCCAGCAGCGGGCCGAGGAACGCGGCCACCGGCCGGTACCAGCCGATGAGCAGGCCGAGCGGGACCGCGACGACGACGGCGATGGCGAAGCCGCCGAAGGAGCGGGCGAGGCTGGCGCGGGTGTGCTGGCCGAGCTGGCCGTTGCCCAGGAGGTCCCACCAGGCCGTGGCGACCTCGCTGACCGGCGGTAGGAAGGTGGCGTCGACCAGGCCGAGGCGGGGAGCTGTCTCCCAGAGGACGAGCAGGGCGACGAGGGCCGCCGAGCGCAGGGCGGTGGCGCGCAGCCACCGGCCGAGCGCCCCTGCGGCCTTCCGGACGGGGGACGGGGCGTGGCGGCCGTGGTCGGTGCCCCGACCGGCTCCCGGGGAGGCGGGGCCCTTCGGTGCGGGCGCGGTGTCCGGTCCGGTGGCGGGAGCCTCCGGGGCCGCGGGAGCCTCCGGGGCCGCGGGAGTCACCGGCGCCGCTGAGGCCGTCGGGGGCTGCGGAGGGGCGGCTGCCGTGGTCGCCCGGCCGGCGCCGCGCAGTCGGCGTACCAGCAGCGACGGGACACCGGACCGCGGCCTGCGGGACTCCCGGTCGGCGGCCGCGGGAGCGGCGGGCGCAGTGTCCTCCCGTACCGCCTCGCGTACCGCCTGTCGGTCGGCCGGGGCATCGGCGGGGGTGGTGATGTCGGTGGTCATACGGTGGCCTCCTCCTTCTCCAGTTGCTGGGCGCGGGCCACCTCGTCGTGGAGCAGGGTCCAGATCTCGTGGCGATAGCGGGCGAACTCGGGGCTGGAGCGCAGGTCCTCGCCCTGGAAACCGCCGCCGCGGGCACCGAAGGAGACCGGGACGATCTCCTTGATGCGACCCGGGCGGGAGGTCATGACGGCCACCTTCTGACCGAGGTAGACCGCCTCCTCGATGCCGTGCGTGATGAAGACGACGGTCTTTCCGGTGCGCTGCCAGATGCGGCGCAGCTCGTCCTGGAGGGACTCGCGGGTCTGCGCGTCGAGGGCGGCGAACGGCTCGTCCATCAGCAGGACGTCCGGGTCGTACGCCAGCGAGCGGGCGATGGCCACGCGCTGGCGCATACCGCCGGACAGTTCGTGCGGGTGCCGGTCCTCGAAGCCGGTGAGGCCGACGAGGTCCAGGAACTCCCGGGCCCTCTGCTTGCGTTGACGGCGCGGAACGCCGGTCGCCTCGAGGCCGAACTCCACGTTGCCGAGCGCCGTGCGCCAAGGCAGCAGGGCGTACTGTTGGAAGACGATGCCCCGGTCCAGGCCCGGCCCGGTGACGGGCTTGCCGTCGAGCAGGATCCGGCCGGACGAGGGCCGGGTCAGCCCGCCGAGCAGGTCCAGGAGGGTGGACTTGCCGCAGCCGCTGGGGCCCACGACCACCACGAACTCCCCCGCCTCGATCTCCAGGTCGATGCCGTCGAGTGCGGTGAACTGCTCCTTGCTCCTCTTGTCCTTGGTCGGGAAGGTCTTGGTCACGTCCTCGAACACGATCTTCGCCATGGCGGATCAGCCCTTCCCGAAGCCGTTGAACTCGTTCGTGTAGAGGTCTGCGGCCTTGAGCTGCCCCTGCTTGATGTCGCCGCGCTCTCCGAGCCAGTCGAGCCAGAGCTGGAACTCCTTGTCCTCGATGCGGCCGCCCGTCTCGGCGACCCCGTACGAGCGCCAGTACTGGAGGGTGGCGGTGTCCTCGTTGCGGCCGCGCTTCTTGACGATCTCGGTCTTCCGGGCGATGACCTCCTCGCGCGGGGTGGTGCGGGCCCACTCGATGGCCTTGGCCACGCCGGTCACGAAGGTCCGCGCGGTGTCCGGGTTCTGCCTGATGAAGCGCTCGGTCATGATGTAGGAGCCGGCGCTGAACTTGCCGAGCAGGTCGAAGTCGCTGAACAGTGGTCTGATCCCGCCGGCGGCCACGGCCTTGTCGCGCAGGATCCCGCCCAGCACGCCCACGTCGATCTGCTTCTGGCGCAGCACCTGGTCGGTGTTGACGGGCGGCACGACGAGCGACTCGACCTTGGACGAGTCGGCCTTGGCGAGGCCGTTGCGGCTCAGGTAGATGTCGAGGACGGCCTGGGAGTGCGCGCCCAGGGTGTTCATGCCGACCTTCTTGCCGAGGAGGTCGCGGGCGGAGCGGATCGGGCTGTCCTCCAGGACGTAGTAGCCGCTGTACGAGTGCTCGTCGACGCCGTAGTAGGAGATGACGGCCTTGATGGGGGCCTTGCTGGAGGCGAGTTTGACGATCGCGCCGTTGAAGGCTCCGCCGAAGTGGGTCTGGCCGGTGGCGGCGGACTGGATGTCCTGCGGACCGCTGATGGTGTTGCCGACCCACTCCAGCTTCAGGTCCTCCAGGTAGCCGAGGTCGGCGGCGAGTTCGGGGAGCGTGACGGCGCCGACCGAGCCCTGGTACTTCAGGGTCTTGATCTGCGCGCCGGAACCGCCGCTGCCCGCGGTGGCCGTGCCGCAGCTCACCGCGGCCGCCGAGATGCCGAGCAGGGCGAGGAACTGGCGTCGGGAGGTGGTGGTCGAGGTGAACGCTGCGGGCATGACGGTTCCTTGTCGGTGCGGGTCGCGTGGTGGCGGCGGTGTTACGGGGTGGTGGTGAGGGCGGCGGCGGTGAGGGCGGCGGCGGGCGCCGAGCGCAGCGCCGCGGCGAACTCGTCGACGGCCTGGTAGAGGTCCAGTTCGGCCTCGGGTCGCAGCCGGTCGGGGCCGGATCCGCGCTCCACGGAGGAGTCCAGGACGAACCGGCCGGCGGTGACGTGCCGGGCGCCGAGGGCGGCGAGCACGGGGCGCAGGGCGTAGTCGATGGTCAGGACATGGGCGAGGCTGCCGCCGGTGGCCAGCGGCAGGACGGTCTTGCCGTCGAGGCCGTCCTGCGGGAGCAGGTCGAGGAAGGCCTTGAGCAGTCCGGTGTACGAGGCCTTGTAGACCGGGGTCGCGATGACCAGGCCGTCGGCCTCGGCGACGGCTTCGAGCGCCCGGCGGATCTCGGGTTCGCCGCGGCGGGCGGCGAGGAGGTCGGCGGCGGGGAGCTCGCGCACGGACAGGTGCGCGGTCTCGAAGCCGGAGTGGGACAGGCGGCGCACCACGTGGTCGGCGACGACGGCGGTACGGGAGTGGGCGGAGGGGCTGCCGGTGATGGCGAGCAGGTTGGGCACGGGGGCTCCTTGGGAGTCGTACGGGGAGCGGTGGATCAGGCGGTGGTGGAGGCGCCGGAGGCGATGCCGAAGGCCGGGTCCGGGACGGCCTCCGGGCTGATCAGGCGGGAGGGCTCGCCGTCGGGGCCGACCGGGACGTCGCCGTCGACGGTGACCCGGCGCAGGGTGCGCTCGTGGTCGCCGGAGTCGTCCACTCCGTAGTGCTGGGTGGCGCGGTTGTCCCAGATCGCGACGTCGCCGGCCCGCCACTGCCAACGGACGGTGTTCTCGGGGCTCTCGATGTGCGACTGGAAGAGGTCCTGGAGGGCGCGGGAGTCCCGGCCGGTGAGGCCGTTGATCCGCTGGACGAAGTTGCCGAGGAGCAGGGTGCGCTCGCCGGTCTCGGGGTGGACGCGGACCACCGGGTGCTCGGTGAGGAACTTGGTGGAGGTGAACACCTCGCGGTACTGGGCCAGGGCCTCGGGCAGGGCGTCGGGCTTGAGGGCGGCGTAGTCGTACTCGTTGGAGTGGACGGCGCGCAGGCTGTCGGCGAGGGTGCGCAGCGGTGCGGGGAGGTTGCTGTAGGCGGTGGCGGTGTTGGCCCAGAGGGTGTTGCCGCCGTACGGGGGGATGGTGACGGCGCGGAGGATGGAGAAGGCGGGGTAGGCGGGGACGAAGGTGACGTCGGTGTGCCACTGGTTGGCGCGGGCGCCGTGGTGGGAGTCGATGCCGAGGGCGTAACGGCCGTCCGCGGAGGGGACGGTGGGGTGCGCGACGGGGGCGCCGAGCAACTGGGCGAAGGCCTCGTGACCGGCCTCGTCGAGGTGGTCCTGGCCGCGGAAGAAGACGACCTTGTGGGCGAGGAGGGCGGCCCGGATCTCGGCGACGGTACCGTCGGGCAGGTCGCCGCCGAGGCGTACGCCGCCGATCTCCGCTCCGATGCGGCCGCCGATCTTGGTGACGGTGGTGGCGGTGGTGGCTGTGGCCATGAGGACTCCCTGGATCGGTGCCGCGGGGTTATTTCCGCAGCGGAAGAAATAGCGTGACGGGACAGCCGGGCGCTGCGCTGCGCCGAGCGGTACGGGTGCGGTGACGAGTACGGGTGCGAGTACGGGTGCACGGTGGTGCGGGTGCGAGGTGGTGCGGAGCCGACCGCCCGAGGCCGCGGAGGTCCCCCGGGCGGCCCCGGCCGGGCCCGCCCTCGCCCGGAACCCCGGAGAGCGACGTCGCGCCGCCCTGGCACGGGGTGTCCCGGTGGTGCACCACCCCTGGAGGTGCACCACCGGACGGGAGCGGGGTCGGGCGGACGTGGCCCTGAGGGGCTCTGCGAGGCGGCCCCGCAGGGGGCACCGACGCGGACCGGGACCGGGTGGGCCGGTCAGGCGGGGCGCCGGCTCGGCGGCGTCAGGCGCGGCGGAGGGCCGGACAGCGGCCCGGACACGCGCCCGGCTCGGTACAGAGGCCGGTGGTGTGGAGCCGCGGGGCGAGGAGTGCGTTCGCGGACATGTCCCGGAGCGTGTCAGCGGCCCCGGCGGGGGTCAACCCCCGACCGCGGCCCCCGAACGCCCCCCTCGCCCGCCCCCACGTCCACCCCACACACCGCCTACGACCTGCGCTTTCCCCCACCCCTCGACCCGTCCACGGACCCACCCCGGCGGCCGAAAAGCGTGGCCGGATTTCATGGCCCCGCAATGCGGCCGCCACGCGTTCGCCGGGATCCGCCCCCGCTCTCCGCCCGCGGGGCCCGGTCCCGGGGCGTGCCCGAAGGCCCCGGCCGCCCGTCGAGGCCCGTCACGCGCGCCGGCCGCGTATTCGCCCCGCGCGCCCCGGCCGCCCGTCGAGGCCCGGTACGCGCGCCGGCCGCGTACTCACCTCGCGCGGGTACGCCCCGCCGCCGCCCCTGTGCGGCCACGCCCCATGGCCCGCCCGCCGATCGGGCCGGATCCCGGAGCCACCTCGCCCGGGCCGCGCCTTCCCAATCCCGCCGGGCCCGGCCGTCCGGCCTCGCCACGTACCGCACCGGACGGCCGGGCTCGACCGGCACGATCCGAAGGAGACAGTCAGGACACCCCTGGCCCCCCGCGGGGGACCCTGCATGATCGGGGGACACACCTTTAAGGGGCGTCTTGCCGCGCGAGCCCGGCCTGATCGGCAAGACACCCCCTCACCCCCGAGGAGACCGCGTGACGCGTATGGCCGGTGACAGCCGGGCCGCCGCCAATGCCGCCACCGTGCTGCGGACGGTGCTCGACCACGGGCCGGTCGCGCGCAGCGCGATCGCCCCGCTGTGCGGGCTGAGTCCCGCCGCCGTGTCCCGGCAGACCACCGGGCTGCTCCGCGGCGGGCTGCTGCGCGAGCTGCCCGGGCCCGGCGGCGGGGTGGGGCGGCCGCGGATCCCGCTGGACCTGCACACCGGGGCCGTCGGCGGGCCGGTCGCCGCCGGGCTGCACATCGGAGTGCCGTATTCGACCTTCAGCCTCGTCGACCTGCGCGGGCAGCTGCTCGCCCGGCGGGCCTTCCCGCACCAGGGGCGCCCGACGGACGGGCTGTCCGCCGAGATCGCGGCCGAACTGCGCCGCTTCCTCGACGCGTACGACTCCGGGCGGCCGCTCCTCGGGGTCGGCGCGGCCCTGGGCGGTTGGGTCGACCCGGACGAGGGGATCGTCGTACGACACCCCGCGTTGGGATGGAGCCGCAAGCCGCTCGGAGCCGAACTGTCCGCCGCGCTCGGGCTGCCGGTGCGGGTCGACAACCACGCCCGGGCCGTCGCGCGCGCCGAGATCCTCTTCGGCCGACCCGAGGCCCGCCGGAGCCTGGTGCACCTGTTCATCGGCCGGGTCGTCGACGCCGCCTTCGGGAGCGAGGGAACCGTGCACCAGGGGCCGGGCGCGGCGGCCGGTGACGTGGCCCATCTGCCGGTGCCGCGCTCTCAGGTCCCGTGCGCGTGCGGTCGTACCGGCTGCCTGGAGGCGACCGCGTCCGACACCGCGCTCGGCGCCGAGGCCGTGCGCCGGGGCATCGTGCCGGACCCTTCGGTGAACCTGCTGGTGGACGCGGCCGCCACCGGCGATCCGCGTGCCGACCGGCTGCTGCGCGAGCGCGCCCGCGCGGTGGGCCGCGCGGCGGCTCTTCTGTTGGATGTCTTCAATCCGGCGGTCATGGTCGTGACCGAGCTGGCGAGCGTCCTCGACGAGGGATACCTGGAGGAGATCCGGGACGCCGCGATGGAGCTCTCGCACGTCTGCGACGATCCCGAGCGGATCGTGGTACCGCACGCGGGACCCGCCGTACTTCCGGAGGCGGCCGCAACCGTGCTGCTCAGCCGGGTGTTCCAGGACCCCTTCGGCATGGCCCGAGAGGGCGAGATCACACCCACCGGTATGGTGCCACCTGAGCGCGCTCCCCTACATTCGAGCCATGACGGTCCTGCCTGACGACGGGCTCTCCCTGGCCGCCGAGTTCCCTGACGCGACGCATGAGCAGTGGCAGCGCCTTGTAGAAGGCGTACTGCGCAAGTCGGGCAAGGAAGTCTCCGGCGAGGCCGCAGAAGACGCGTTGTCCACCCCAATCGAGGACGGGCTCATCACGCGCCCGCTGTACACCGCGCCGCCCGACGGGGCGGCCCCCGACACCGGTTTCCCCGGATTCGCCCCGTTCGTTCGCGGGGGCAGGCCGCAAGGCACCACCGCGAACGGCTGGGACGTGCGCCAGCGCCTCGCGGGTACCGATCCGGTACGCGTGAACGAGGCGGCCCTCGCCGATCTGGAGAACGGGGTCACTTCCCTCTGGCTCACCGTGGGCCGGTACGGTCTCCCGATCGAGGGCCTCGCCCGCGCACTGGACGGGGTCTACCTGGACCTCGCCCCCATCACCCTGGACGCCGGGGCCCGATACGCCGAGGCCGCCCGCGCGTTGCTGCGCCTGTTCACCGAGAGCGCGGTGGCCCCCGAGGCCGCTCGGGCCTCCCTGGGCGCCGACCCCCTGGGCCACGAGGCCCGCACCGGTGAGGCACTGGACGCGGCCGACGCCGTCGAGCTGGCCGTGGAGGCCGCCGCCGGCTGGCCCGGGGTGCGCGCCCTGACCGTGGACGCGCTGCCGTACCACGAGGCCGGCGGCAGCGCCGCCGAGGAGCTGGGCCTGTCCCTGGCCACCGGCGTCGCCTACCTGCGCGCCCTCACCGAGGCGGGACTGGCCACCGAAGCGGCGCTCGGACAGCTGGAGTTCCGCTACGCCGCCACCGCGGACCAGTTCCTCACCATCGCCAAGCTGCGCGCCGCGCGCCGGCTGTGGGCCCGTATCGCCGAGGCCTCGGGGGCCCCGGAGGCGGGTGCCCAGCTCCAGCACGCGGTGACCTCGCCGGTGATGATGACCCGCCGCGACCCCTGGGTGAACATGCTGCGCACCACCGTGGCCTGCATGGCCGCGGGTGTGGGCGGTGCGGACGCGGTGACCGTGCTCCCCTTCGACAACGAGCTCGGCCTGCCGGACGCCTTCGCCCGCCGGATCTCCCGCAACACCTCCACCATCCTGCTGGAGGAGTCGCACCTGGCCCGGGTGATCGACCCGGCCGGCGGCTCGTACTACGTGGAGCGCCTCACCGACGAACTGGCCCACGCCGCCTGGGGGTTCTTCCAGACCCTGGAGAAGGCCGGCGGCCAGGCCGCCGCCCTGCGCTCCGGGCTGGTCGCCGAGCGGCTCGCCGCCACCTGGGCCGCGCGCTCCAAGAAGCTGGCGAAGCGGCGCGAGCCGATCACGGGCGTCAGCGAGTTCCCGCTGCTCTCGGAGAAGCCGGTCGTCCGCGAGCCCGCGCCCGACGTACCCACCGGCGGACTGCCGCGCGTCCGGCGCGACGAGGCCTACGAGGCCCTGCGGGCCCGCAGCGACGCGCACCTGGCGGCGACCGGCGCCCGGCCGAGGATCTTCCTCGCCGCGCTCGGCCCGGCGGCCGCGCACACCGCGCGCGCCACCTTCGCCTCGAACCTGTTCCAGGCGGGCGGCATCGAACCCGTGCACGATCCGGTGTCGGTGGATCCGACGACGGCCGCCGAGGCCTACGCCGCGAGCGGGGCGGACGGCATGGCCGTGCTCTGCTCCAGCGACGCGCTGTACGAGGAGCAGGCCGCGGCGGTGTCCGAGGCGCTGCGCGCGGCGGGCGCCACGACGGTCTTCCTCGCCGGCCGGCCGGGCACCGCTGAGGCTTCCGTGGACGAGTACGTCTTCGCCGGCTGTGACGCCGTCGCCGTGCTGTCCTCCGTACTCGACCGGATGGGAGTGCCGTCTTGAGCATCCCCGATTTCTCCGAGCTGGCGCTCGACCCCACCTCCGCCGCCGGGGTGACCGAGGAGCAGTGGCGCGCCTCGGTGAAGGAGTCCACCGGCACCGCGGCCGCCGACCTGCTGTGGGAGACGCCCGAGGGCATCGGCGTCAAGCCGCTGTACACGGGGCGGGACCTGGAGGGCCTGGACTTCCTGCGGACCTACCCGGGTGTGGCCCCGTACCTGCGCGGCCCGTACCCGACGATGTACGTCAACCAGCCCTGGACGATCCGGCAGTACGCCGGTTTCTCCACGGCCGAGGAGTCGAACGCCTTCTACCGGCGCAATCTGGCGTCCGGCCAGAAGGGCCTGTCGGTGGCCTTCGACCTGCCGACGCACCGCGGCTACGACAGCGACCACCCGCGCGTGACGGGCGACGTCGGCATGGCGGGCGTGGCGATCGACTCGATCTACGACATGCGGCAGCTGTTCGACGGGATCCCGCTGGACAAGATGTCGGTGTCGATGACGATGAACGGCGCGGTGCTGCCGGTCCTCGCGCTCTACATCGTGGCGGCGGAGGAGCAGGGCGTCTCCCCCGACAAGCTCGCCGGGACCATCCAGAACGACATCCTCAAGGAGTTCATGGTCCGCAACACCTACATCTACCCGCCCAAGCCCTCGATGCGGATCATCTCCGACATCTTCGCGTTCACCTCGCAGAAGATGCCCCGGTACAACTCGATCTCCATCTCCGGCTACCACATCCAGGAGGCCGGGGCCACGGCCGACCTGGAGCTGGCGTACACCCTCGCCGACGGCGTGGAGTACCTGCGGGCGGGCCAGGCGGTCGGCCTGGACGTGGACGCGTTCGCGCCGCGCCTGTCGTTCTTCTGGGCGATCGGCATGAACTTCTTCATGGAGGTCGCGAAGCTGCGCGCGGCCCGCCTGCTGTGGGCGCGCCTGGTCAAGCAGTTCGACCCGAAGAACGCCAAGTCGCTCTCCCTGCGCACGCATTCGCAGACCTCCGGCTGGTCGCTGACCGCGCAGGACGTCTTCAACAACGTGACGCGCACGTGCATCGAAGCGATGGCGGCGACCCAGGGCCACACCCAGTCGCTGCACACCAACGCCCTCGACGAGGCCCTCGCGCTGCCGACGGACTTCTCGGCGCGCATCGCCCGCAACACCCAGCTGCTGCTGCAGCAGGAGTCGGGGACCTGCCGGTCGATCGACCCGTGGGGCGGCAGCGCGTACGTCGAGAAGCTGACGTACGACCTGGCGCGGCGGGCCTGGCAGCACATCGAGGAGGTCGAGGCGGCCGGCGGCATGGCGCAGGCCATCGACGCGGGCATCCCGAAGCTGCGCGTGGAGGAGGCCGCGGCCCGTACGCAGGCGCGGATCGACTCGGGCCGGCAGCCGGTGATCGGCGTGAACAAGTACCGGGTGGAGAACGACGAGGCGATCGACGTCCTCAAGGTCGACAACTCCTCGGTGCGCTCCCAGCAGATCGCCAAGCTGCGGCGGCTGCGCGAGGAGCGCGACGAGGCGGTCACCCAGGACACCCTGCGGGCGCTGACGAACGCCGCCGAGCGCGGCGACGGCAACCTGCTGGCCCTGGCGGTGGACGCGGCGCGCGCCAAGGCCACCGTCGGTGAGATCTCGGACGCACTGGAGAAGGTGTACGGACGGCACGCGAGCCAGATCCGTACGATCGCGGGCGTGTACCGCAACGAAGCAGGCGAGTCCCCGTCCGTGGAGCGCACCCGTGCGCTCGTCGACCGGTTCGAGGAGGCGGAGGGCCGCCGTCCGCGCATCCTGGTCGCCAAGATGGGCCAGGACGGGCACGACCGCGGCCAGAAGGTGATCGCGACGGCCTTCGCCGACCTGGGCTTCGACGTGGACGTCGGCCCGCTGTTCCAGACCCCGGCGGAGGTGGCCCGCCAGGCCGTCGAGGCGGACGTCCACGTGGTGGGCGTCTCGTCGCTGGCGGCCGGTCACCTGACCCTCGTACCGGCGCTGCGGGAGCAGCTGGCGGAGGAGGGCCGCGAGGACATCATGATCGTCGTGGGTGGGGTGATCCCGCCCGCCGATGTCCCGACGCTGCTGGAGATGGGCGCGACGGCGGTCTTCCCGCCGGGCACGGTGATCCCGGACGCGGCCCACGACCTGGTGACGCGGCTGGCCGCGGACCTGGGCCACGAGCTGTAGGCGGCCGCCGGTGCCGAAGATCGACATCGAGGCCTACGCGAAGGGGGTGCTCGACGGGAAGCGCGCGTTCATCGCGCGCGCGATCACCCTCGTCGAGTCCACCCTGCCGGCTCACCGGGTGCTGGCGCAGGGCCTGTTGACGGAGCTGCTGCCGCACGCGGGCCGGGCCCGCCGGATCGGCATCAGCGGGGTGCCGGGGGTGGGCAAGTCCACCTTCATCGACGCGTTCGGCACGATGCTGACGGGGCTCGGCCACCGCGTGGCGGTGCTCGCGGTGGACCCGTCGTCGACGCGTACGGGCGGCTCCATCCTGGGTGACAAGACCCGGATGGAGCGGCTGTCGGTGGACCCGGCGGCGTTCGTGCGCCCGTCGCCCTCGGCGGGCACGCTGGGCGGGGTCGCCAAGGCCACCCGCGAGTCGATGATCGTGATGGAGGCGGCGGGCTACGACGTGGTCCTCGTCGAGACGGTCGGCGTGGGCCAGTCGGAGACCGCGGTGGCGGGGATGGTGGACTCCTTCCTGCTGCTCTCCCTGGCCCGTACGGGCGACCAGCTGCAGGGCATCAAGAAGGGCGTCCTGGAGCTGGCCGATGTCCTGGCGGTGAACAAGGCGGACGGCCCGCACGAGCGCGACGCGAAGGCCGCGGCCCGGGAACTGTCGGGCGCGCTGCGACTGATGCACCCGGTGGACGCGGCCTGGACCCCGCCGGTGCTGACGTGCAGCGCGCGGGAGTCGACCGGGCTGGACGAGGTGTGGAGCCGACTGGAGCAGCACCGGACCCTGCTGGACGCGGGAGGCCGGCTGACGGCGAAGCGGGCGGCGCAGCAGGTGGAGTGGACCTGGTCGATGGTCCGCGACGAACTGCTGGAACGCCTCCGGGCGGACCCGGCGGTACGGGAACTCGCGCCGGACCTGGAGTCCGCGGTCCGGGCGGGCACGGTGACCCCGACCTCTGCGGCGGACCGCATCCTGGCGGCGTTCGGGAACGCCGGGAGCTGACGGCGGGACGGGTGGCGGCGCGGGGCACTGCGCCGCCACCCGGTCACAGGCAGCTCAGCCGCACGGTCGACGGCAGGAGATCGAGGCCCTGGATGCGGTCGATGCCGATGCCGACGTGCACGTGCAGCAGGTCGCGCAGTTCCGCCAGGGGCGCGAGGTCGATGTCTTCCGCGGCGGTGAACTCCCCCACGAACTGGCACTCGGTCAGCTGCGGAAAGGCCGCGGGCAGCCGCCGGATCGCCGCCTGGACGACCGCTTGTCCGTCGTCGCCGGCGAGGATCAGCCTGTCGACGCCGGGCAGACATCCGTCCGTCGGAAGGGTCTCGAACGACGCGGCGGACACCGTGAGCCGGGCGAGGGACTCCATGGCGAGGATCTCGCGCCAGTCGGCCGTCGAGACGGGGCCGGACTCGGGGTTGAGGACGAGATTCCTGAGCTCGGGGAGCGAGCCGATGCCCTCGAGCCCGTGCGCGGGGCGCGCCTCACCTGCCACCACCAGGGTGTGCAGCGGGGCGCCGGCCGGGAGGGCCCGCGCGGACCAGGTCGCTCCGGCGAGCCCTTCGATCCGCAGGTGCTCCAGTTCCCCGAGCTGCGCGACGGCTTCCAGGCCGAGGTCCGGTCGGACGCTCGACAGGTTCAGGTGCCGGATCGGCAGGCCACCGATCGCGGAGAGGTCCGTCAGTTCCGGGCAGTCGCTGATGTCGAGCGAGGCCAGGGCCGACTGCCCGCTCAGGAAGTCCAGATCGGACAGGGTGGGATGGGAGACGGCGAGCTCCGTGAGTCTGTTCCGGTCGGCGTACCCGGCCAATGCCCGCAGGGAGACCCCGCTCCTGACGTCGAGGTGGCTCGGCCGGAGTCCGAGGCGTTCGAGTTCGCGCAGCTGCTCGTCCAACCGGATCGAGTAGACGAGGTCGGACGGATCCAGGCGTGCGATCACCTCCTCGGCGTAGTCGGCGCATACGAAGCGCGACCAGGCCCAGAGGAGCTGGGACCTGATCGGGAGCCAGGAGTGCGTGGCGAATTGCGCGAGGAAGGGCAGGGCGGCGTCCGACTTGACGTGCGAGGCCGTGATCACCACGTGGTAGGCGTCCCGGTCGGTCAGTTCCCGGGGGCCGGGCAGCAGGCCCAGGACCAGCGGGCCGACTTCCGCCAGGGCTCGCGCCTCCCCTTCGTCCGCCGGCGGGATGAGGGTGGCCGTGCGCCCTTCCACGGCCTCTCGGATCGCGGGGTCGAGGGTGGTGGCGTGCTCCAGGCAGGCGGCGGCGAGCAGGTAGACGCGGGCCCGGGCGCGCTGGTCGGCGGAAGCGTCTCCCCGGGCGAGCAGTTCGCGCAGGAGGGCGACGCGCTCGCCGGGCCGGGCGAGGGCCACCGCCATCCGGATGACGTCCTCCCACTGGTCGTCGTCGGCGTGGCCGGTGAGGAGGCCGAAGTCACCCTCCTCCACCGCGGCACGCGCGCCGAGGAAGTCCTGGAAGGTGCGGTGCACGAAGACCACCGTGCCGGGCGCGGGCTCCTGGAGGAGCCCGCTGCGCTGGAGGAAGTGTTCGAAGACCGCGGCCGCGTCGCCCAGGGCGGCCGCTTCCGGGACCGACGGCAGGGTCCTGGCGATGATGTCCTCGGCGCGGGACCGGTCCATCTCGGTGCGGCCGTTCTTGATGAGCCAGTACGCGAGGCGCTGCAGCAGGTCGAGCTGCGGCTCCTCGCGCAGGTCCGGGACCTTCATGTCCCGCTCCCGGTCGCGGCGGCTCAGCAGCATGGAGAGGGCCGCCTCGTAGAGGTCCTTGCGACCGTGGGGGAGGTAGCCGCGCCGGTCCCGGTGCAGGGCGCAGATCAGCCCGCACATCAGGGGGTTGGTGGCCAGCCTCCCCAGGTCGGACTTGATGCGCACGGCGGTGAGCAACTGAGTCTCGTACTGCCGGAGTTCCGCATCCGCCTCCCCGCCGTCCCGGGCTGCCCCGTGCCATCGCTTGATGAAGGTGGCGATGTCCGCCTGTCCCATGGCGGACAGGGTCAGCTCGGTGAAGCCCTCCTCGGCGAGCCAGTCCGCGCCCACGGCGGAGGGGCGCGAGGTGACGAGCCAGCGGTTGTCGCCGCCGTAGGTGTCCATCAGGTCCCGCAACCAGCCGCGGGCCCGCTCGCGTTCGGTGTCGGGGATCTCGTCGATGCCGTCGACGAGGACCAGGCCCCGGCCGGCCGTCAGGACGCGGTGGGCCCAGCCGTGGGGCTGCTCGGCCCCGAGCGGACAGCCGGAGGAGGTCAGGAAGTCCGCCGGGGCGGGCAGCCGTTCGCCGTGGCGGGTGAGCGTGCGCAGGGGCAGGACGAAGGGGATGCGGTCGTAGAGGTAGTCCATCTGTGGCGAGAGGTCCTGCCGGGCGGCAGTGACGGCGAGCCACTGCACCAGGGTGGACTTCCCTGATCCCGCCTCGCCCCGGAGCAGGACGCGGGGGCTGTCGGACAGGGCCAGGTCGGCGTATTGCGGTACCAGACTCTCGATCATCGCATCCGCGAGGAGATCCCTCTCGACGGCGTGTACTTCCGCGAGCTCCGAGATCCGAGCCCGGAGCGTGAGCGGTGGGCTGTCCGCGACCGCGGGATGCCAGTCGGTGAGGGGGTGGTGGGAGAGTTCCTTCAGGAGCTCTTCGTACCGGCTCACGCTCTTGCGCCAGAAGCGCGGCAGCCCTGTCACCTCCAGGCTCAGGTACGCCGCGTCCAGCGGCCAGCGCGTGGGCGAGTTGCTGAGGTCGATGCCGTAGATGGTGAGCTTGCCGTGCTTCTTCCGCACGTACGGGAGGTACAGCTGCTCGAAGGCGGCGTCCTCCGCTCCGGGCAGCGGGTCGCGGCGGATCAGTTCGTCGACCTTGGCGGTCAGTTCGGCGATCCCGCGGGTCTGCTGCACCAGCGCGCGGGCCACGAACGTGGAGCGCTGCGTGAAGAACTGCAGGATGTGCAGGCATGCGGCGTCGACCAGGCGTTCGTGGAAGTAGGTGGCGTCGGCGCTCAGCTCCCGCTCGGGATGGTCGGCGGCGGCGCGCAGTTCTCGGGCGAAGGCGGCGGAGCCGAGGCGTACGGCGTCCAGGTCGGTCATCGTCAGGTCGCCGAGGCCCCGCAGGGTCCGCGCGAGGGCGTCGGTGACGGCCTGCTGTTCGTCCGCCGCGATCGGACGCTCGCCGCCGGTGCGCAGGGCCTGTGCGACCAGTTTGGCGGCCAGCTTCCGCAGGTCGGTTTCCGTGAGGGAGCGTTTCTCGCCCGTGAAAGAGACGTGGCCCGAGATGCGGATCGGCTTGTCGACCAGGCCCGCTCCGCCGCCCTCGGTGACGAACAGCTTCTTGACGAGGGGTCCGACGGCCGTCGAGGCCAGCCGGATGCCGATGGTCCCGGGCTCCATGCAACCCCCCGCAGCGTAGCGACCGTTGGCCCGGAGCCTAACGGTCGCCGACGCCGCACCGGAGGGTTATGCCCCGACGAGTACCGAGCCGCCCGCGCCCAGTGCCTCGCGCAGGATCCGGGCCTGCTCGACCTTGTTGTCGGTGGCGAGCAGCGCGGAGAGGACCGCGATACGGGCCTGTCCGGCGCGCAGGGTTCCGGTCGGGACGGCTCCGGCGGCCACGAGGTCCACCGCGCCGCCGTGCGTGTAGATCTCGGTGACCGGTCCGGCCATGACCCGGGTGGTCAGCGCGACGAGGACCCCGCGGCCGACGGCGGCCCGGACGGCCTCCACGATCTCCGGGGTGGCGTTGCCCGCACCGGTCCCGACGAGAACGATGCCGCGCGCGCCCGCCTCGACGGCGGCGTTCAGCAGGACCGGGTCGCCGTCGGCGTGGTGCACCACCACGTCCACGCGCGGCGGGAGTTCGGGCATGGCGGGCAGCGGGAGCGGGGCCGGGCGCTGCGGGGCGCGCAGGATGGTGACCTTGCCGAAGCCGATCTTCCCGAAGAGTTCCTTCGAGGGGTCGGCGAACGCGTCCAGCTCCACGGCCTGGGTCTTCACGGTGCCGCGGGCGGCGTGCACCCGCCCGGCGAAGGCGATCAGTACGCCGAGCCCGCGCGTGTTCGCGGCGGTGAGCAGCGCGTCGTAGAGGTTGCCCGGGCCGTCCCCGTCGGCGGTGCCCATGGGGCGCTGCGAGCCGGTGAAGACCACCGGACGCGGGTCGTGGTGATGGAGGTCCAGGAGGAACGCCGACTCCTCCAGGGTGTCGGTGCCGTGCGTGACGACGATGCCGTCCACGCCGGGGTCGGCGAGCACCTCGTGGACGGTGCGGAGCAGGGTGAGCTGATGTGCGGTGGTGAGACGCGGGCTGTTCACGCTGAACAGGTCGACGAGTTCGACGGTGATGCCCTCGGGGAGTGGTGCGGTGGCGATCACCTCGTTCCCGTCGGCGTCCGCTGCGAAGCCGGAACCCTGCCAGCGGCTGGCTATCGTCCCGCCGGTGCTGATCACGACGATCCGTCCCATCGGCCGTGGCCGCCCTTCACTCGTGTCACTCGTGTCACTAGTACGTCACTCGTACATATGTACTCAAAGCAGCAATGATAGAGCGATCTACGCGCAATGTGATTGCGTTTTCCCCCAGGCCTGTTCATAAACGCTGGGTGATAATTGCGCCATGGATGCCATTGACCGAGATATCTTGCGCGAGCTCCAGGCCGATGGGCGCCTGAGCAACCAGGAACTCGCCCAGCGCGTGGGACTGACCCCCTCCCCCTGCATGCGCCGGGTGCGCCAACTGGAACAGGACGGGGTGATCCAGGGCTACCGCGCGGTGATCTCCCCCGAGGCGGTGGACCGCGGCTTCGAGGTGCTCGTCTCGGTCGAGGTGCGGCGCGACCGGGAGGCGGTCGAAGCCTTCGAGGCGGCCCTCCAGGACATCCCTGACGTCATCGAGGCCTACCGTCTCTTCGGCAGCCCCGGCTGCCTGCTGCGGATCGCCGTCGCCGACCTGCGGGCGTACGAGCGCCTGTGGATCGAGAAGCTGACGGCCCTCACCGGCATCACCGAGGTCAACTCGCAGATCATCATGAAGCGCATCAAGGAACCGAACGGCCTGCCCGTCGGTCACTGACATGGGCGAACCCGCGACCCCGTGCCCGCGTGACCCCGCTGCCCCGCGCCCCCGTGACCGCGCAGGCCCTTGCAGCGGGCTCGGAGCGGCAGGAACATGAACAGGAAGCAGCACCACATGGAACCCCTCGGCGCCGGTGATCCGATCCGGCTCGGTCCGTACCGCGTACTCGGCGTCCTCGGCGAAGGCGGCATGGGCAAGGTGTACTTCGGCCGGGAGGACGGCGGCCGCACCGCGGCCGTCAAGGTGCTGCTGCCCGAACTCGCGCACGACCCGCACCTGGTCCAGCGCTTCCTGCGCGAGGCGCGGACCGCCCAGGCGGTCACCGGCGACGGCGTCGCCCGCGTCTTGAACGCGCGGATCGACGACCACGACGGCCGGCCCTGGATCGCCACCGAGTTCCTGTCGGGACCCACCCTCGACGACGCCGTGCGCCGGTACGGGCCCTTCGGCGCCGACGGCGTACGCGCGCTCGCCGCCTCGCTCGCCGCCACCCTGCGGGACATCCACGCGGCCGGGCTCGTCCACCGCGACCTCAAGCCCGCCAACATCGTGCTCACCTCGGGAGGACCGCGCGTCATCGACTTCGGCATCGCGCGCCCCGAGCACGGACTGACGCTCACCACCACGGGCCAGGTGCCGGTCACCCCCGGGTACGGCGCCCCCGAGCAGGTGCTCGGCCAACGCGTCGGCCCGGCTGCGGACGTCTTCTCGCTGGGCGCGGTCCTCGCGTACGCGGCCACCGGACAGCGCACCTTCGACGGAACCCATGTCGCCGCCGTGCAGTACGAGGTGGTGCACGGGGAGCCGCGACTGGACTCCGTACCGCCCGAGTTGCGGCAGCTGATCGCGCCCTGCCTCAGCAAGGACCCCGCCCACCGGCCGACCCCGGAGCAGATCGCGGGCGCCTTCGCCCCGCCGCCGGGAGCGGACCGGATCTGGCGCACCGGGGAGCTGTCCGAGGACATCGAGCGCCGGGGAGCCGAGGCCGACCGGCAGGCCACGGTGGTCGGGCAGGGATCCGGGGCGGGGCCGTCCCGCAGGCGGCTGCTGCGCACCGCGCTCGTGGCCGGGGGCGTAGTGGCCGCCTCGGGCGGGGCGACGGGCGCCTGGTGGCTGCTGCGCGAGGAACCGCGCAAGATCCCCGCGGCCGGACTGGCCCAGAAGGCGGAACCGCTCCCCCTCACCGCCGGGAGCCACGGCACGGCCCCCGGTGAGCTGTGGGGTCCGCTGCCCGTGGCGGCCAAGGCGGTGGACGGAGTGGTCACCGACCCGCTGCCCGTGCTCGACGTGGTCGTCTTCGCCGCCGCCGGTGGCGGTCTGGCGGCCCGGCTGACGACCGACGGCAAGGAGAAGTGGCAGCTGCCCGACGTCCGGCCGGCCGCCGGCCTCGTCGGCCTTCCCGACAACCGGTTCGTGACCGCGGGCTCCGGCGGGGCGCTGCTCGGCTTCGAGGCCTCCACCAGCCGGCAGGAGTGGTCGGTGGCGGATGCCGACACCGGTCGCATCCTGGCCGCGGACGAGTCGGCGGTCTACCTGGTGACGCGCGGCGGGAAGCTGCGCGCGGTGGACACCGCCGGGCGCAAGGTCCGCTGGACGGTGCCGCTCGCGGCGGCGGCCGGGGCGGCGCCCGGACCGCGGGCCGCGGTCGGCAGCGGCCGGCTGGTCGTCTTCGGCGCCGACGGCGATGTCATCGCGGTCGACACCGCGTCCGGGGCGACGGTCTGGCGGCTCGGCGGCCAGGCGAGGTCCGCCCTGCGGCCGCTCGTCATGAAGGACCGCGTCTACCTCGGCGGTCGGAAACTGACGGCCGTGGACATCAGGACGGGCGCCTCGGTGTGGAAGGACGAGGAGACCGAGGCCACCGAGGCCCCGCAGCAGGGGGTCGGCGGCTGGGGCCCGGCGGCCTCGTGGCGCGAGCAGGTGTTCGCGATGGACGGCGCGGAGCTGTGCCAGGTGTACACGGGAACCGGCGGGGCGCGTCCGATGGACCGGAGCCCGAACGGCCCGGCGCCGCACAATCCCCCGCACCTGGAGGCCCGCACGCTGTGGGTCGTCCAAGGGGACGGTCGGGGCGTCTCGGCCCACTCCAGCGTGAGCGGCAGGCGGTACTGGACCTGGTCGGCCGAATCGCGGGGGCCCTGGGGCATGTCCGGCGCGGGGAACCGTGTCTTCCTCGTCAACGACGGGAAGTTGACCGCCCTGCCCACCATCGAATGAGCCTCCGCTCGGGGGAATGCGGCACGCGCCCCGGGAGGTCGGGCGCCGGCGGCCCGCGGTGACACCCGCCGCGCCGCACCCTTCCACCCTCTTCGCCCGCCCGCTTCCACCCGCTTCCCCCGCCCGGACCTGCACGGCTTAGGCTCGGGCCCACCGATCGACCCGGGAGAACCCGCGCATGGAACGCCTTCGGCAGGACGACCCGTCGCACGTCGGGCCGTACGTCATCCTCGCGCGGCTCGACGCCGACTCCACCGAGCGCACCGTTCCCGAACGCCGCTACCTCGGGCGCACCGCCGACGGGCAGCGCACCGTTCTCGTCTGCGTGCCGCGGATCGGCGCCGACCCCTCCCGGTGGGCGATCGAGGCCGAGGGCGCGCGGCGGCTGTCCGTGCCCCGGTTCCTCCGTCTCGCGGAGGTGGGCGGCACGGCCGGGTTCCCCTGGTACGCCGCCCCGTACACGCCCGCGCTGCCGCTGCCGGCCGTGCTCGCCGCCTACGGTGGGCCGCTGCCCGAGGAGACCGTCCGTAGGCTCGGTGCCGCGCTCGCGGAGGCACTGACCGCCGCGCACGCGCAGGGGGTGACGCACGCCGGGCTGTCGCCGGCCGCCGTACTGGTCACCGCGGGCGGACCGCTGCTGACCTGCTTCGGTGCCGTACGGGCCGCGGCCCCTGACGGGGTGGGGCGGGCCGGGCTGCCCGGACTCGATCCGGGCTGCCTGGCGGTGGAGCAGGCGTCGGGCGGACGGCCGCTGCCGCTCGGCGACGTCTTCGCGCTCGGGGCCGTCCTGGCCTACGCGTCGACCGGTCACACCGTGCCCGAGCAGAGTGAACTGCCGCCGGGGCTGCGGACGCTGGTCGGGTACTGCCTGTCGTCCGATCCGGCGGACCGGCCGCAGTCCGCGCAAGAGGTACTGCGCGCCCTCGTGTCCCCCGGTGCGGACACGGCACGCACGGCACCGCCGCAGGACGCCCACCCGGTGGACGCCCACCCGGTGGCCGGCACGGTCCTCGACCACGCGTCCGTGCCGCTGCCCGGCCGGGTCGTCGCAGGGCTCGCGGCCCAGTCCGCCGCGCTGCTCGCCACCGAACTCCCCTCCCCGCAACGGCCGTTCGCCCCGGCCCAGAAGGTGCACTGACCCGATGTCCGTCCCGGCCCAGCTCGCTCCACGCGCACCACGCGCCCCGCTCTCGCCCCTCACGCACGACGATCCGCAGGAGCTCGGCGGTTTCGGGCTGCTGGCCCGGCTCGGCGGCGGTGGCATGGGCACGGTCTATCTGGCCCGTTCGGCGGCCGGCCGGACGGTCGCGCTCAAGACCGTGCACGCCCGGATCGCCGCCGACGCCACCTTCCGTACCCGGTTCCGGCTGGAGGCGGACGCGGCCCGAGTCATCGGCGACCGCTACGGGGCCCGGGTCTTCGCCGCGGACGCCCTGGCCGCGACACCGTGGCTGGCCACCGAGTACGTCATCGGGCCGCAGCTCGACGAGGCGGTCGGGCTCGCCGGCCCGCTGCCCGAGCCGTGCGTCCGCGCCCTGGGCGCGGACCTCGCCCGGGCGCTGGGCCAGTTGCACCGCTCGGACGTGGTGCACCGCGACCTCAAACCCTCGAACGTCATGGTCACGGCTGCAGGGCCCAAGGTCATCGACTTCGGTATCGCGCGCGCCCTCGGCGGCGAACGGCTCACCCGCACCGGGGCCGCGGCGGGCACGCCCGCCTTCATGTCGCCCGAGCAGGCCGGCGGTCTCGAACACTCCCCCGCCGGTGATGTGTTCGCGCTGGCCGGCGTACTGGTCTTCGCGGCCTGCGGACACGGCCCCTTCGGCGGCGGCCGGGCCGCGGACCTGCTGTACCGGGTGCGGTACGCGGAGCCCGACCTGGGTGGCGTACCGGCGGCGCTGGCGTCCGTACTCGCCCGCTGCCTGGACAAGGACCCGGCGCGGCGTCCCACGACGGCCGAACTGGTCGAGCTGCTGGCGCCCGGTGACGGCCCGTTCGCGGACGGGCTGCCGCAGCCGGTGCTCGCGGACATCGCCCGGCGCGCCGCGGCCGTGTGGCAGGAGCCGCCTCCCCGGCTGCCCGCGCCCGCCGGGGAGG
>NZ_JBGBPT010000085.1:34951-39544 GCF_041106355.1 Streptomyces sp. BF23-19
GCCACCGTCGTCGCCGGTGGCGACAGCGGCGGCATGTCGCGCCGCAGGCTGCTGGCCGTCGGTGCTGGAGTGGCCGGCTCGGTGGCGGTCGCGGCGGGAGGCGGGCTGTGGGCCTGGCTCGGCGGTCGCGGCGAGGAGGAGGCGGCGGAGCCCGGCCCGCTCGCCTTGAAGCCGCCGCCCGACGCGCTGTGGCAGGTCGACATGGCACGGCCCCCGGTGGGCGGGGTGCCGGTGCGGGTGGGTGGCACGCTGGTCATGGCCGCCGGGGTCGCGACCACCAGCGTCTCCCCGAAGAACGGCACGCACCTGACGGACTTCCAGGGGTACGAGGACGCCTGGCGCACGGCCACCGACGGCACGGTGCTGTACGCGCTCCGGAAGCCGGACGCCGCGGACAAGGCCCTCTCGGTGGTGCCGCTGTCCCTGGAGACGGGCCGTGAGCAGGCGCCGCTCGTGCGGCTGCCCGCCTTCGACGGTACGCAGGTGCTCGACCAGATCCTAGGCGTGGCCGGGGACAGCGTGTTCCTCTGCACCAAGGCGGCCGCGAACGAGCAGTGGTTCGTGGTGGCCGCCCACCTGAGGACCGGCAAGGAGCTGTGGCGGCAGCCGACGACGAGCCCCTCCGCGCACTCGACCGAGCGGCGGCGCCCACTCCTGGTCCGGGTCAAGGCGGTGCCGGGCGGGGTGCTGTTGTGGCAGCGGGCGGAGCAGGGGGACGCCCTGCGGGTGTCCCTGCACGATGCCACCGGCGGCGCCGAGCGCTGGGCCGTGTCGCTGTCGTCGCCGGGCGCGACTCCGCACGAGCTGGTCACGGACCACGAGCATGTCTATGTCGGCGCGGAGCAGCTGCAGGCGCTGCGGCTCGCCGACGGGACGGTGGCGTGGTCGTTCGGGAGCGAGCGCGACGTCGGCAAGGTGGTCGCCCAACGCCGGTACGGCCTGCCGACGCTCCGGGACGGGGTCGTGTACGCCGTGGAAGGCACCCGGGGCATCGTCGCCGTCGGCGCCGACATCGGCGTGCTGCGCTGGGAGGAGATCGCCCCGGACGGGATGGATCCGAATCGTGAGATCGCCCCGGTGGTGACCGCGACCCACGTCTACAGCATGGACGCGGCCGGCCTGCGGGCCGTCGACTCCCGCTCCCACCACGCGGTCTGGCGCTACGAGACGGATGCCTACCTGCTGGCTCCGGACGCGGACGGCGAGCAGCTCTACGCCCGTGAGGAGCGTGTGCTGATCGCCGTGCCGACGCGGTAAGGCCCCACGAGCGCGGGACAGCCCGTACACCGGCGGCTCGGGGCCGTCGGTGTACGGGCTGTCCGCTCGGTGGGTCATCAGCCCGGGATGTGGGCCTCGTGCTCCCGGCTCCGCTGGGTGGGCAGGACCGGGGCGACGGGCGTCCGGCTGAGCTTCTCGCCCTCGACGTCCATGTTCGGCAGGAGCCGGTCGAGCCAACGGGGCAGCCACCAGGCCGACCGGCCGAGCAGGGCGAACAGGGCGGGCACCAGGGCCATGCGGACGACGAAGGCATCGAAGAGGACGGCGATCGCGAGGCTGAAGCCGACCATCTTGACGAAGACGTTCACCTCCATGATGAAGCCGGAGAAGACGCTGACCATGATGATCGCGGCGGCGCCGACCACCCGGCCGCCGTAGCGGAAGCCGGTGATCACCGCTTCGTCGGGCTGCGCCCCGTGCACGTAGGCCTCCCGCATCCGGGTCACGAGGAAGACCTCGTAGTCCATCGCGAGACCGAACACCACGCCGATCATGAAGATCGGCAGCGTGCTCATGATCGGGCCCGGCTGGTCGATGCCGAAGAGGTCCGAGAGCCAGCCCCACTGGAAGACGGCCACGACCGCGCCGAGGGCCGCGCTGACGGAGAGCAGGAAGCCCAGGGCCGCCTTGAGCGGGACGAGCAGCGAGCGGAAGACGAGCACCAGCAGCACGAAGGCGAGTCCGACGACCAGGCCCAGGTACGGCAACATCGCGTCGTCGAGGGTCCGGGAGAAGTCGATGAACAGGGCGGTCTGGCCGGTCACCAGGATCTCGGCGCCGTTGTCGGCCCCGAGGCCGCCCGCGATGCCCCGGATCTTCCCGACCAGTTCCTCGGTCTCGGGCTCGGCGGGGCCGGTCTTCGGGACGAGGGTGAGGACCGCGGTGTCGCCCTTGTCGTTGGGCGTGGCGGGGGTCACCGCCGCGACCCCCTCGACCTTGCCGAGCTCCTTGCCCACGGTGGCGGCCGCCGTCGCCGCGTCCTCGGCCTGGACGGTGACCATCAGCGGCCCGTTGAACCCGGCCCCGAAGGACTCGGACAGCATGTCGTACGCCTTGCGCTGCGTCGTGTCCGGAGCCATGGTGCCCTCGCCGGGCAGGCCGAGCTGCAGGCCGGCCGCGGGCACGGCGACGACGCCGAGACCCACGACGCCGAGGAGCAGGACGGCCAGCGGGCGGCGGACGACGAAGGTCGCCCAGCGGGTGCCCAGGTTCGGCTTCCGGCGCGCGGCCCGCTTGTCGGCCTTGCGCTGCTGACGCTCCGTGAGCGGCTTGCCGTAGAACCGCTTGCGTTCCCTGCGGGGCATGACCTTGATCGGTGCGAAACCGAGCAGGGCCGGGACGAGGGTGATCGCTATGAGGACGGAGACGGCGACCGTACCGGCTGCGGCGAGGCCCATCTTGGTGAGCATCGGAATGTTCACCACGCTGAGGCCCGCGAGGGCGACGATGACGGTGAGTCCGGCGAAGACGACGGCGGAGCCGGCCGTACCGACGGCCCGTCCCGCGGCGTCCTGGCGCTCCCGGCCCTCGGCCAGTTCGGAGCGGTAGCGGGAGACGATGAACAGGGCGTAGTCGATGCCGACCGCGAGGCCGATCATCAGCGCGAGGGTGGAGGTCGTGCTGGACAGTCCGAGGGTGCTGCCGAGTGCGGTGATGGCCGCGCCGCCGATGGCGACGCCCATGATGGCCGTCAGCAGGGGCATGCCGGCGGCGATCATCGAGCCGAAGGTGAGGACCAGGACGATGGCGGAGACGAGGATGCCGATGCCTTCGGCACCGCCGCCGGGCGCTCCGCCCACCTGGACGGCGTCACCGCCTGCCTCGACCACCAGCCCGGTGGTCCGGGCGTCCGCGAGCGCCTGGTCCAGGCCCTTGTGCGCCTCGTCGCTCACCTTGAGCGCGGAGACCTTGTACGTGGCCACGGCGTACGCCGTGGTGCCGTCCTGGCTGAGGGCGCCGGTCTTGAAGGGGTCGGAGGCCGACACGACGTCCGGTGCCTCGGCCAGCGCGCCGACGAGGTTCTCGACCTTGGTCTTCTCGGCGGGTTCGGAGAGCTTCGCGCCGGCGGGGGCCCGGACCACGACGCGGGCGGTCGCGCCGTCCACGCTCATGGCCGGGAACTTCTCCTTCAGCAGGTCGAAAGCCTTCTGCGACTCCGTACCCGGCATCGAGAACGTGTCGGTGGGCGGCGGCGGGGCGGTGGAGGCGGCGAAGCCGACCCCGACGAGGACGGCGAGCCACAGCAGTGACACCAGGCCTCGTCGCCGGAAGGCGAGACGGCCCACTTTGTAAAGGAAGGTGGCCATGGGACAGAACTCCTGTGTGAATCGGTACGGAACGAGGAGGTGACGCCGCGAGCTGCGCCGCCGAGGTGCGTGACGCCAACATGGCACACATATGGCACCATCGTCGCGCCATATCTGAGCCATCGCGTCGAGGTGGCCGAAAAATGACGTCCCGTCGATGGCGTCGAAGCCACTTGGGTACGGCTCAGGGCAGTCGACGAGCCAGGACGCCCACCACCGACAAGGTCTCGGGAAGCATCCCTGGACACAGGGCACTTGGCGGAATCACGGCAGTTTTCATCCCTGACCGCACCCCGCACACGATCCCGCCACCCCCATCGACATCACTGCGGGGCGCATGACACCACGATGGCGCCAAGATGGCCGGACGGAGGCCCCGCTCGGCTTCGCCCGCGGCGAGGGAGGACCGGAAGCCCATTCCCGCGAACTCGATGCGGAACGGCAGGAGATCAGGGCAGTGTGTACCGCTGCCCCGTCAACAGGACGGCGGGGAAGGAACATCGACGGCCGGGAATCGAATCGTGAACGGCTCGAAGTCCGAAGTGGAGTGGATACATGAGCAGCAACCCGTTCAACGACGGCGACGGCCGGTTCTACGTCGTGGTGAACGACGAGGAACAGCACTCGCTGTGGCCGTCGTTCACGGAGATTCCCGCGGGTTGGCGCGTCGTGTTCGGTGAGGAAAGTCGCGAGCGGTGCCTGGAACACGTCGAGGCGAACTGGACCGACCTGCGGCCGAAGAGCCTGCGCGACGCGTCGGCCGCGGACCCGGTTTCCGTCGGTTCCGCGTGAGGCGACCGCGGCACGGCCGAAGAAGGTCGAGGAGTGGGGCCGGATGTCCGGCCGCTACCCCGCGCCGAGCGGCTCCTCCCGCCGGGCCGGCTCCGCCAGGGCCTGCGTGGCCGCGCTGATGCCGCAGGCTCGCGGCCCCCGCCAAAGGTATGCCGAAGCGTCCCCGGCCCCGCCGTGGTGAACCGCCGATGTCGCCGCTGTCCCGTCGACGGGACAG
>NZ_JBGBPT010000086.1:0-38967 GCF_041106355.1 Streptomyces sp. BF23-19
TCCGGATCATGCAGGACGACCTCCGCGTACGGGCCGAGCAGCAGCGCAACGGCCTGGGCCACCGGCGCCCACAGCCGCACACGGGCATCTTGCGGGTCTTCGACATTCCCCATGCTCGGACTATAAGTCCAAGCTGGACAGACTGTCCAGTGATCCGGTGGCCGCCGATCTGTGGGGATTCCTCCCATTTGGCGTGTCGCCGGAGCAGGTGCGGCACCGGTGCGGCATGTTCTTCTGGCTGGCGCAATAGGCAGAAAAAGCAGAAATCGGTGGTCGATGGAGGTGCCCGATGGGCGCGAGTGGCATCGGGCAGGACCGGCCGGACGACGTGCCACCGCCATCGGGCAAGGAGCCGGAGAAGCCTGACGCCCCTCCTGCGGCCGGGCCTCCGCCCGGTCGGGCTCCCGGCGCCCGGAAGCCGGCCCCGACGAAGGTGCGGTCCGGTCCGCTGACGCGGCTGCGAGAGGCCGGGAGAACGGCCTTGGGAGCGGGCCCGCCCCCGGGGCCGGCTCGTCCGCGGTTCTGGCGGAGTCCACTCCGCGGTCCGTGGCTGACTGCGGTGTTCGGGCTGGTCCTGCTGTTCGGGATCTCCGTGCTCTTCGTGACGGGCCTGCTGTCGTACGCGGCCTACAACCCCGATCTCGCGGCGGTCAACGACCAGACGCCGAACAAGGGATGGCTCGGCTTCTACCTCTTCTCCTGGCCCACTTCTCCCTACTGGCTCTACCGGCTCACCCAGGGCATCCACGTGACGCTGGGAATCGTCCTCGTGCCCGTCCTGCTGGCGAAGCTGTGGTCGGTCATTCCCAAGCTGTTCGAGTGGCCACCGATCCGCTCGATCAGCCACGCTCTGGAGCGGTTGTCCCTGCTCCTGCTGGTCGGCGGCGCCGGCTTCGAGTTCGTCACCGGCATCCTCAACGTCCAGCTCCACTACATCTTCCCCGGCTCCTTCTACACCCTGCACTTCTACGGGGCCTGGGTGTTCATCGGCGCGTTCGTCGTCCACGTGGCCTTCCGGCTGCCCAGGGCCCTGCGGGCCGTACGGCCGCGACTCGGGGAACCTGCGGCGGGTAGCGAGGAAGCGTTCGGGCTGGTCGCGCCGAGCCCCGCGGCGCCGACCATCTCCCGCCGGGGCGCCCTGGCCATGGTGGGGCTCGGGTCCGTCGCACTGCTGGTGGTCACGGCGGGACAGAGCATCGGCGGATGGTGGCGGAACACCGCGCTGCTGGCGCCTCACGGCCGGGAGCCGGGCTCGGGCCCGAACGGGTTCCAGATCAACAAGACCGCCGCCTCGGTCGGCATCCGGCCCAGCGACGTCGGCCGCGCCTGGCGGCTGACCGTACGCGGCCCGGGGCGTCAGGTCGACCTGACGTACGAGCAGCTCCTGGCCATGCCCCAGCACGAGTCGGCCCTGCCCATCGCATGCGTGGAAGGCTGGTCGACCCCCGACCAGCGATGGGGCGGCGTCCGGCTCACCGACCTGGCCGCGCTCGTCGGGCCGGGTGTGAACACGCCCGAGGTCCTCGTGGAGTCGGTGCAACGCGGCGGCTCGTTCCGCTCGGCCGTGCTGAGCGACAACCAGGTCCGCGACAGCCGATCCCTCCTGGCCGTCCGCGTCAACGGGGCGACCCTCTCCGCCGACCACGGCTACCCGGCGCGGGCCATCGTCGCGGGGGCTCCGGGAGTCCACAACACCAAATGGGTCACCCGCCTGACCTTCGGAGAGACCGGATGAGCGCCCCGGCCGGCTTCCGGCGTCGTTACGGCGCCTCCCCCCTGCACCTGCTCCTCGTACTGGTCTCCTTCGCCCTCGCCGTCTACGCCGGTCTGCGCCTGTTCGAGGGGGACACCTTCGCAGTGGCCCTGTGGTTCGTCGGAGCGGCCCTCCTCCACGACCTGGTCCTGTTGCCCCTGTACTCGGTGACCGACCGGGCGGTGCAAGCGCTGTTCCCCCGGGGGCGGAGCGACGGTCGGCCCGCACCACGGGTGAGCGTGAACCACGTCCGCGTACCCGCCTTCGCCTCCGGTGTTCTGCTGCTGGTCTGGTGGCCGCTGGTCTTCCGCCAGGTCGGTCACTACACCGCGGCGACCGCCCTTCCGGCGGACGGGTTCCTCGGACGCTGGCTGCTGATCACCGCGGCGCTGTTCGCAGCCTCGGCCGTGGTCCTGGTCGTACGGACCTGGCGCTGGAGCCGGGATCAGCGGCAGGGGCGCGGCAGCGCGACGAAATGACGTCCTCGCCCGCCGGTCCGGGAACCGCACCCGGGAACCGCACCCGGGGTGCGGCCTGGAGCCGGTGGAGCGGGTCGTCCTGGCCGCCACCCGGCGTGGGCCGGCCGAGCTCCTCGGCCGCGGCGTCCCCGCGCCCGGCCGAGACGATGGCCGGATCCGAGAGAACCTCGTCATTGCGGACGCCAGGGCAGGGGAGCGAGGATCGGTACATGCCCGCACCCCACCGCGTCGTCATCGTCGCCTTCCCCGGCGTGGAACTCCTGGACATCACAGGACCTGCCGAGGTGTTCTCGGTCGCGACCCGGGTCTCCGAGGGCGGGTCCCCCGGCTACTCCGTCCAGGTCGCCACGGAGGACGGCGCTCCGGTGGCCACCTCCAGCGGCCTGCGGGTCCACTCCGACCTGCGGCTGGACGAGGTGACCGGCCGCGTCGACACCCTCCTGGTGTCCGGGGCGGTCGCCCACCCCGAAGGGGGTGGTGTCCGGGCCGTCGTCGATCCGGTGGTCACCGACTGGCTCCGTACGGCGGCACCGCGGGCCGGGCGCACGGGATCGGTGTGCGCCGGCGCCCATCTGCTGGCTGCGGCCGGCCTGCTGGACGGCCGGACCGCCACCACCCACTGGCTCACGGCGGCGCAACTGGCCGCCGCGCATCCAGAGGTCGACGTGGACCCCGATCCGATCTTCATCCGCTCCGGTCCGGTGTGGACCTGCGCCGGGATCACCTCGGGAATGGACATGGCACTGGCGATGGTGGCCGAGGACCACGGTCAGGCTCTCGCGCTCGCCACCGCGCGCATGATGGTCATGTACGTCAAACGCTCCGGCGGCCAGAGCCAGTTCAGCGTGCCCCTCTCCGTCCGGGCACCCGCCGACGACCGCATCGGCGAACTCCGTCGGTGGATCACCGAACACCCGGACGCCGACCTCTCCGCCGACGCTCTCGCCCAGCGCCTCAGCCTCAGCACGCGGCACTTCTCCCGGCTCTTCGCGCAGCGCACCGGCACCACGCCCGCCGCCTACGTGGAGTCGGCCCGGCTGGAGGCCGCACGGCGCCTCCTCGAGGAGAGCGACGCCGGCCTGCCCCAGGTGGCCACCGCCAGCGGCCTCGGCTCCCTGCAGACCCTCCACCGGTGCTTCCAACGGCACCTGGGGACCACCCCCGCCGAATACCGCCGCCGCTTCCGCTGAAGCCGGCCCGTCCGCCACCGACCACCCTTACCGCCCGCCCGGCCCTGCCTGCGGCCGGCGGATGCCGAGGCATGCCCGCGCCCGGCCCCTATACGAAAGGCCATCATGTCCGGCACGAAGATCATTCCGATTCCGGTGCTCGGCAAGCACGCGGTCAACGCCTACTTGCTGCTGGGCCGACGCCCCGTCCTCGTCGACGCCGGAACGCCGGGCAGCGCACGCCTCATCCACGACCGGATCGCCGCTCACGGAGTGGACCCGGCCGACCTCGCCCTGATCGTCATCACCCATGGCCACATCGACCACTTCGGCTCCGCAGCGGAACTGCACCGCCTCACGGGCGCACCCGTCGCCGGGCACACCGCCGACCTCGAACCCTTCCGCACCGGCCGACCGTTGATGCCGTACCTACCGACGGGACCCATGGGCCGACTGATGAACAGGAACAGGAAACTCCACGTCCGGGCCGACCCGTTCGAACCCGGGATCCTGATCAGCGGCGAAACCGACCTGTCCGACTTCGGGCTCGGGGGCCGGATCATGCCCACCCGGGGGCACACCGCGGGTTCCGTCTCCGTTCTCACCGATGATGGGGACCTCGTCGCCGGTGACCTCGTCGCCAACTCCTTCATGGGCCTCATCCCCGGCAAGCCGGCCAACCCGCCCTTCCACGACGACCCCCTGGGCAACCTCACGAGCCTGCGCGCCATGCTCGACCTCGGCCCCAGCCGCCTCCACGTCGGCCACGGCACACCGCTGGACCCCGAGCGCGTCCGCCGGTGGGCGCGGCTCGAAGAGCGACGGCTGGCCCGCCTCCACTCCCGGGGGCGTCTCCGAAGCCGCACGAAGAGCTGACACAGGCGATTCGCTTACGGCTCCCTTCAAGCCGTCGTCCCGCGCGGGACCGACCATTCCGCGACTGCCGCCGTTTTCCGCCGAATAGCCCACCCCTTTCGAGTGACACTCACGCACGCGAAGTGCGACGCGCTCCTGGCCCATATGGCGGACCGCGAGCCGCACCTCCCACTCCCGGCCCAAGGAGCAGAATGGACCTGCGACTACGGCGACGGCCGCCTCTACCGCAACGTCACCATCGCCGAGCTGGGCGACGGCCGGGCCGTACGGGTCACCGACTACTGGGGCGAACCCACCTCCACTCCCCCGTGGCGCCGACCGCTCACCGCCCGCCTCGACATGCCGGGCGACGGCATCTGGAAGGACCACGACCACCTCGGTCACCACTGACTTCCCGCCGGAAGCCCCCGGCCGTCACGCCCCGGTCGGCGTTCCCGGCCCTCCCGTATGACGGAAGTCTTACGTGCACGCGTGGGAGACCCTCCGCGGGCTCCGCACTGCGTAGCGTCCGGAGCATGCGCGTACTCGTCACCGGAGGGGCCGGGTTCATCGGCTCCCACATCGTCTCCGCCCTCACGGCCCGCGGGCACGAGCCCGTCGTCCTCGACGCCCTGCTCCCCGCCGCCCACCCCGGCACGCCGCCGCTGCCCGCCGCCGAGTTCGTGCGCGCCGACGTACGGGACGCCGACGCGGTCAGAGCCGCGCTCCGCGGCGTCGACGCGGTGTGCCACCAGGCGGCCATGGTCGGCCTCGGCAAGGACTTCGCCGACGCCCCCGCCTACGTGGGCTGCAACGACCTCGGGACGGCGGTGCTGCTGGCGGAGATGGCGGCCGCCGGTGTGGGGGCGCTCGTGCTCGCCGGGTCGATGGTGGTCTACGGGGAGGGCCGGTACACGTGCGAACGGCACGGAACGGTACGCCCCGGGCCGCGTCGGACCGAGGACCTGACGGCGGGCCGGTTCGAACCCCGCTGCCCTGACTGCGGAGCCGAACTCGCGCCGGGCCTCGTCGGCGAGGACGCCCCGACGGATCCGCGGAACGTGTACGCGACGACGAAGCTGGCCCAGGAGCACCTGGCGGCCAGCTGGGCCCGGTGCGTGGAGGGTCGGGCGGTGTCGCTGCGCTACCACAACGTGTACGGGCCGGGCATGCCGCGCGACACCCCGTACGCCGGGGTGGCCTCCTTCTTCCGCTCCTCGCTCGCCCGGGGCGAGGCGCCCCGGGTCTACGAGGACGGCGCGCAGCGAAGGGACTTCGTCCACGTGACGGATGTGGCCGCGGCCGATGTGGTGGCGCTGGAGGCGGTCGGTGCCCGGCGGGCGGGCGTACTCTCCGTGTACAACGCCGGCAGCGGCGAGCCCCACACGGTCGGCGAGATGGCCACCGCGCTGGCCACGGCGCACGGCGGACCCGCCCCGGTGGTGACGGGCGAGTTCCGCCTCGGCGACGTACGGCACATCACCGCCGACTCCGCCCGGCTGCGCACGGAGCTGGGCTGGCGTCCGACGGTCGGCTTCGCCGACGGCATGACCGAGTTCGCGCGGGCCGGCCAGCGCGATTCGGCCGGTGTGACCGGCTGAACCCGGGATCCGGCCGACGTCCTCGGCCGGATCCGCACCGCCTACACCTCCTACGCCGACGGCACGCAGATCACCTCCCGGCTCACCATGCTGAGCGGCAGCTCGACGATGGCGCCCGCGATTCCCCGCCGGGCGGTCGTCCATCACCGGCCCGGTCCGCCCCGTGCCGCCCGGTGCCGCCCGGTCCGGTCCGCGACGACCGAGGTACGGCGACAGACGACGCCCTTCCGACACCGAACGCCGCTCCGCGCAGAACAGGTTGTCGTGTGGACGCATGTCGAACGCCAGGTCGCACGCCGCCGGCCCCAGGAGGGAGCGCCCGGGGACCGAATCAAGCCCTTCCGGGGGCGCGGAGCTTGGACCGGCGGGCGGCCGGGCACCGATGCCCGCGTGCGCATCACAGACGAGACACATCGTTTCACCGCCCTGTCGGCACGGCTCACCGGCTTCGACGGAGCGGCCTTGGAAGCCACCGGCTTGACCGACGCGTACCGGGCGGTCGCCGCGGAACGACTCGGCGCCGGCCCGTACTCCCGGCTGCTGCACGAACTGCGCGAACCGGACGACTCCATGGACGGCGAGCTTCGTGAGGCGGCCCGCGCCGTGACGTACCTCTGGTACACGGGCAGTTGGCCGGGTCCGCCGTCGATGGCGGTGTCCTCGCGCGCCTACGCCGAGGCACTGGTGTGGAAGGCGGCCGGTCTCAAGGCTCCCGCCACCGAGCCGCAAGGGTACGGTAGTTGGGCCGGTACCCCCGACCGGTCCGGTCCGGGTGACGGGATCGAAGGGCGCGGCCTGTGATGGGGTACGACGTGATCGTCGTCGGCGCCGGTGTCGCGGGCTCGCTCGTCGCGCACCGGCTTGGCCGGCACGGCCGACGGGTCCTGGTCCTGGAGGCGGGCGTGGCGGGCCCCCACCGCCACGAACCGACCGCCGACCCGCTCACCACGGCTGCCGCAGAGGTGCCGAGCTCCCCCTACCGGGCCCATCCGGCAGCTGCCTGGCCCGAGGTCACCGACCTCATCGGCACGGACGGAACTCCCGGCTTCCAGGCGTCCGGCCACCTACGGCAGGACGGCCCGCTCCCGTACGCCAGCGGATACGTCCGCGTGAACGGCGGCACCGGCAACGCCTGGACCGGCCTCGCGCCGCGCATGCTCCCGGAGGACTTCGACACCGAGTCCTTCGGATACGGGCGGAGATGGCCGCTCACCTATGACCAACTGGAGCCGTACTACCGGGCGGCCGAGGAGGAGTTGGGGGTGGCGGCCGATGCCGACGAACAGCGCGAGCACGTCGGTCTGCCCTTTCCCGACGACTACGTGTTCCCCATGCGGCCCCTGCCCGCCGCACGTGTGGACCGTCTGCTCTCGGCGCGCCTCGACGGGCGCCGCGTCAAGGACCCCGTCACCCTGCGCGAAGTCGAGCTGAGGGTGGTCGGCACACCACACGCGCGCAACGGCGTCCCGGACCCCCGGTACGACGGCGGACGCGGCTACGTGCCGCGAGGACGGCGCGGGCGGCCGGACCCGGACAGCCGGTGCGTGGGCAACGCGACCTGCATCCCGCACTGTCCTTCCTACGCGAAGTACACCCCGCTCAAGACGCAGGGCCGCTGGAGCACGACCGTCACGCTGCGGGACCGGTCCGTCGTGAGCCGCGTCCTCGTCGACGGCCGGGGCCGCGCCACGGGCGTGGAGTACCGCACGTACGACGGAAGGGTTTCCGTCGCGCACGCCGATGTGGTCGTGCTCGCCGCGCACGCCGTGGAGAACGCCCGGCTGTTGCTCCTCTCCGGGCTCGCCGACGCAGGCGGCCAGGTCGGACGCAATCTGATGGACCATCCGGTCCTGCTGACCTGGGGCCTGTTGCCCGAGGACACCGGGCCGTACCGTGGCCCCGGCTCGGTCTCCGGCTTCGAGGGCTTCCGCACCGGGGCGGCGCGCCGACTGCGGGCGCCCTTCCGCGTCGAACTCGGGACATGGGGCTGGGTCTGGGCAAGGGGACCCGTCGACACGGACGTGGACCACTTCGTCACCGAACGGGGGCTTTTCGGGACGGAATTGCGGCGGGCGGTCGGCGACCGGATCCGCCGCCAGTTCACTCTCCAGTTCGAGATGGAACAGGGCGCCGATCCGGCGAACCGGATCACCCTCCACCCACACGAGCGCGACGCGCTGGGACTGCCCCTCCCCCTCGTCACGTACGACCTCGATGAGCACGTGAAGAAAGGGATGGCGGCGGCCCTGACGGTCTCGGAGCGGATCTTCGCTCTGCTCGGCGCCGAGGACCACACCGACTACGCGCCGGTGGCGGCCTGGCCGGGCCGCTTCGAGTACCACGGCCGCACCTATGGCTACCGCGGCGCCGGCCACGCCGCCGGCACCCACATCATGGGCGACTCCCGCGCCACGTCGGTGGTGGACGTCTGGCAGCGCTGCTGGGACCATCCGGGCCTGTACGCGGTCGGCTGCGGCAGCATGCCTTCGGTGGCCACCTCCAACCCGACGCTGACGATGGCCGCGCTCGCCCTGCGCAGTGCCGAGCGGATCGAGGCGGACCTGGCCGCCCGCGACCGCCCGGCGTCCCTGGCCTCGCCCCTGGCATCCCCCGCGATCAGCATGACATCACCGCCCCGAGGAGGCTCGGCATGACCGCACACCTGCCCCTGCCGCCCGTACCCGAGCCCTTTCGGCTCCCCTTCCATTACGGGGCGTTGCACCAGATCGGCGTCGACTGGCTGGTGGACCCCGGGCCGGTCCGCGAACTGCTCGCCGAGCACCACCCGGATCTGACCGCGGCCGCGTTCGAGGACGGACGGGCGCTGGTCTCGCTCAACTATCAACTGTACTTCGCGCAGTACGCGTTCGGCGGCGGAGTCACCCAGGAGATCGAGCTCAACGTCATCGCCTTCCCGACGGCTTCGGAAGGCCGTCTGCCGCGCCTGGGCTACGCCCAGTACGCCCAGGGCTGGGACCAGACGAAGCTGCTCGGCATCGCCCGCGTCCACGTCGTGTGCGACAACCCGTTCGCGATCAGAGCCGGGCGCGAGCTCTACGCGGAACCCAAGTACCCGGGCTGGTTCGAAGTCGGCCTGCCGTCCCTCAACGGACCTGAGGGCAAGACCTGGACCGTACGGTGCAGGGCGGCCGCGATCGGCCCGGACGACACCTTGGAGAAGGACCCGCGCCCGCTGCTGGACCTCACGGCGGAGCTGGACGGCCTCACCGCCGTCGCCGCCAACTCAGCCCCGATCACCGGTTACGGCACCGACCACGAGGGCCGGCTCCTCGCCGGCCCCATGAACGTGTACCAGCCGTATCGCTGGTACGACCTGGCTGCCCCGGAACACTCGGATCGCGCGCGTCTGGCGCTTCACTCCCCGGACGGCGGGCTCGGCCGCGGCATCCGCGCCCTCCTCGGCGACGAACCACCGGCCGTCGGCGCCTGGACGTTCCAGTCCCCCCCGGTGGCCGCCCACAACCGCCCGTACTACCTGCCGACGGGACCACGCCTCTGACGGCCTGGCCCCTCGTTCCCCCTGGACCCGGAGAATCGGTCGGCGGTGGGCCGCAAGACGGCCCCACCCGCTCAGTCCTGACGACGAGGGCTTCGCCGTCACCACATCCCTCGGGTTTCGTGCCCAGTTGCAGGTGTCTTGGAGATCGGGCCCCTCGACGCCGCAGGCTCATTCCCCGATATCGAGATCGACAGTCCGTCGGTCAGCCATCGGTGAGCCACCGTCATGTTCAGCACGCGCCCGCCGGTGGCGGTGCCGACGAGGGCCCAGTACCGTTCCAGGCGGGGGTCGAAGCCGGATGACCTCGACACCAGCCCGTGCAGGTACGCGCGGAAGGCGGGGGTGTCCGACTCCCGCCGGGCTCGTGCGTGGGCGGACACGAATGCGTTCACCGCATCCCCGGCGCCGGGCGGGAGACCCTGGGCCAAAGCGGCGGTCGTCAGAGCGGCAGAATCGTCGATCTCCCCGTAGAAGGCCGGGGCGTCCCTCATCTCTTCGTCGTGGTCCTGAGTCCAGCGGGTGAAACCGGGCGTGGCGATGAGCAGATGAAGCTCCGCGTAGGCCAGGGCCGAACCGGGATCGGGATCCTGCGGTGGGGCGGGGGACAGCATGGCGATCATGATGTCGAGTCGGCGCTCGGGCATGGCCGCGGACAGCTCGCGGTACCAGTGATCGGTGAGAGTGCGGTGCGCCTGTGGGAGCCGCTGCACGCGGGAGAGGATCTCCAGACGCCGGAGCCGTTCTTCGCTCGTGCAGTCGTCCAGGGCCTTGAGCGTTGCCTGGCGCCACCGCAGTTCGGTCAGTCGTTCCTGCACCACTTCGAGCTCGGTCGCCACCAGTTCACCGAGGGAGCACTCACCGGTGACCACCTGCGTGATGGTCGCGATCGGGGTGTCCAGCGCCCTGAGACGTCTGATGAGACGGATCCGCTCCCACGCCTCAGGACCGTAGCGCCGATGACCACCGGCGCTACGGCCGGCCACGGGCAGCAGACCGCTGTCGGAGTAGTAGCGGAGGGTCTTCACCGGAACCTCCGTTCCGGCCGCGAGTTCACCGATGCTCCACGTGTCTTGCGTCACAGCCTCTTGAACCTCCAGCGCGCGGGAGGTCCTAGCGTATTGAGCACCGACCGCGTCGGTCCGCACCAGCCCCCCACCGTTCAGGCCTCGTTCCGGCCCGAGCGGCCTCGCGCGGCCGTGTCCGATCCCGTCCCCGACCAAGAGCGGTGGGTATGTCCCCGACCATGACAGCACCACGTCCATGCCGAAGAGCCAGGATCCGTCGGGCGCTCTTCCCCGTGCTCTGCACGGCGGTGGCACTACTCACCGCCACCGCCGTGCCGGCGACCGCCGCCGCACCACCCGGTGCCCCGCATTCCGCGTGGCAGAGCGGTACCGTCGTACGAACCGATCACGGCCTGGTACGCGGTGTGTCACGCGGCGCGTACACCACCTTCGACGGCATTCCCTACGCTGCGCCTCCGACGGGACCGCTGCGCTGGCGCGCTCCCGTGCCCGCCGCCACGTGGCACGGTGTCCGGGATGCGACGACGGCGGCTCAACGCTGCGTCCAGATGCCGACACCAGGTGCGAGCGCGGTCCTCGGATCGGAGGACTGCCTCTACCTCAACGTCACCGTGCCGACGCCGAAGCCGAACCCGAAGCCGGCCGGACAGAAGCGGCCCGTGCTGGTGTGGATGCACGGTGGTGCGTTCCTGGGCGGTTCCGGCAGTGACTACAGCGCCGAACAGCTGGCCGTCCGGGGTGACTCGGTCGTCGTCACGGTCAACTACCGTTTGGGGATCTTCGGTTACTTCGGCCACCCCGGGCTGGGTTCCGCCCCTCCGTTCGGCCTGGCGGACCAACAGGCAGCCCTGCGCTGGGTGCGGGCGAACGCGGAGCGCTTCGGCGGTGATCCGCGCAGTGTCACGCTCTTCGGTGAGTCCGCGGGCGCCCTCAGCATCTGTGCACACCTCACCTCTCCGACGGCCGTCGGACTCTTCCAGCGGGCCGTACTCCAGAGCGGTTCCTGCCTCATGTCGTTCCCGCGCGGCGCTCTCGGACCCGGAACACCGGCGTACGAGCCGTTCGCCTCACAGCACGATGTCCTGACGGCCGGTGCAGAAGCCGCCCGGCAACTGGGCTGCCCGGCGGACGACGGAGCCGAGGTGCTGACATGCCTGCGCGGGCAGAGCACGGATCGCCTCGCCACCGCGCAGCTGATGCAGTCCTTCAACCGGCCCGCCTTCGGCAACGCGCTGCTGCCCGTGGCACCGGACCGGGCATGGGCATCGGGACGCTTCCACCGCGTGCCGGTCATCCTGGGCACCAACCACGATGAGATGCGGATGTTCGTCGGCCTGACGCTCGCCGCGTTCCCGATCCGCACCGAGAGCGACTATCGCGCCCGTCTGGTGGACGCCTTCGGGCCCGCCGCGCCGGCCGTCGAGGCGCAGTATCCGGCTGCACACCACCCCACGCCCGCACTGGCCTGGGCCACGGTGCTGACCGATCGATCCCTCGCGTGCACCACACTGGCGGCCGGACGAGCCTTCTCCACTCATGCCCCTGCCCTCCCGCTCTACGGCTACGAGTTCAGCGATCCGGAGGCTCCTGTCCTCACCGGTCTGCCGGCGAACCAGGGCTTCCCCTACGGTGCGGCGCACGGCTTCGAGATGCCGTTCCTGTTCTCCTCCTTCCCCACCGAGCGACCGCTGACCGACGCCCAGCGCGCCCTGTCGGACCGGATGGTCGACTACTGGACGGACTTCGCTCGCACCGGCAACCCGAACGCCTCCGACGCACCCCTCTGGCCGCTCCTCCACCCTTCGTCACCTCTCGCGCGGCCAGTGCAGTCGTTGGCTCCCGGAGCAGGCGGAATCCACCCCGTCGATGCGTATTCCGCACACCACTGCTCGTTCTGGGACCGCCTGCCTCGGTGAGCCCGCCTCGCGTACAGGACCAGGACGACCCCGGCGCGGAAGCTGATCGGCCCCGTCAGCCACGGGCGCCCGGCTCACGTCGGCGGGGTCGCGGTCCTTGCCGACGGCCCCCGGGCACTTCGCTCACCGACCGGTGACCACGATCTCCCGCTTGAGGATCTTGCCTGTGGGGCCCTTGGGGAGCTCGGCCGTGAAGGTGACGATCCGGGGGTACTTGTACGCCGCCACCCGGTCCCTGACGTACTCCCGGATCTCCTCGGCCGTGGCCTCGGTACCGGGTCGGAGCACGATCACCGCTGCGATCTCCTCGCCGTGGAACGAGTGCGGCACGCCGATGACGGCGGCTTCGGCGACGGACGGGTGCGCGTACAGCACCTCCTCGACCTCACGCGGGTACACGTTGTAGCCACCGCGGATGATCAGATCCTTCTTGCGGTCGACGATGAAGTAGCAGCCGTCCTCGTCGACACGCGCCAGATCACCGCTGTGGAACCATCCGTCGTGGACCGCCTCCGCCGTGGCCTCGGGGCGGTTCCAGTAGCCCGTCATGAGGTTCTCGCCGCGGATCGCGATCTCGCCGACCTCTCCCGAGGGCACCGCGCCGCCGCCCTCGGCGACGAGCTTCATCTCGACTCCGCGGACGGGCTGTCCGATCGAGCCCGCCTTGCGCGGGCGGTCCGGGTGGTTGAAGGCGGCGACCGGTGAGGTCTCGGAGAGTCCGTATCCTTCGAGGACGGTGACACCGAAGCGCCGCTCGAAGCCGTGCAGCACCTCCACCGGAAGCGAGGCGCCGCCCGAGACGGCCAGGCGGAGCCCACGGGCGCTGAAGCCTTCGGGGAGCTCGGCGTGGAGCAGCGCCGCGTACATCGTCGGCACACCGAGGAACACGGTGACCCCGTCGCGGGCCATGATCTCCAGGGCGCGCTGCGGCTCGAACCGCGGCGACAGGGTCAGTGTGGCGCCGGCGGCGACGGCCGTGTTCAGCGCGCAGGTCTGGCCGAAGGCGTGGAAGAGGGGCAGTCCGCCGAAGAGCACGTCGTCAGGTCCGACCTGAAGCAGCGTCTCGGCCGCGGTGGCGGCGTTGGTGGCCAGGTTCCGGTGGGACAGTTCGGCCCCCTTCGGCGTCCCGGTCGTGCCCGAGGTGTAGAGGATGAGGGCCGGGTCCTCATCGGTGCGGTCGACGACGCCGGGCACCGGTTCGTGGGCCCGCAGCATGTCGTCGAAGTCCGCGGGCTCGGTCACCAGGTGTTCGGTTCCGGTCTCGGCGGCGGCCTTCACGACCTCGTCCGCGAACAGAGGGAACACCAGCGCGATCCGTGCCCCGCAGTCGCGCAGGGTGAAGGCCACCTCACGGGCTTTGAGGAGCGGATTCATCGGCACGACCACGCCGCCGGCCCGCAGGATGCCGTAGTACACGACGGGGAACAGCGGCACGTTGGGCATGGTCAGCGCGATGCGGTCGCCGGGCCGGACGCCGCGGGCGCGCAGGAGGGCGGCGACTCTGGCGCTCGCGTCGTCCAACTGGGCGTAGGTGAGCGTGCTGTCGTCGTGGCGGAGGGCGATGCGATCGCCCTGGGCCCCGGCGGAGTCCACGAGGAACGTGGCGAGGTTGGTCATGTCGGCAATCTCCTTGGGTTCGTCTCGTCCTCGAAGTCAGCTCGCGCGTGCGTGATCGGGCGGACCGGGCCGGCGAACGGCGCCATGCTAGGTTGCCCAGTCATCGCCGTGCTTGTCCTGGCGTGACATGGGACTTTTCTTTTCGGGACAGTCTTGGAGCGTGCACATGAGGCCCCTGGTCCGCACCGCAGCCCTCAGCGGCTACGTCGAGCTGTGTCGGTCGCTCGGTATCGACCCTCAGCCGCTGATGAAGCGCGTGGGCCTGGACACCGCCGCCCTCGCGGTCCAGGACCGGTGGATCTCCGGCTCCGCCGCGGTCCAGGTGCTGGAACTGTCGGCAGCCGCCGCGGGTCACGAGGACTTCGGATTGCTCATGGCGGAGTTCCGGCGCTTCTCCAACCTCGGCCCCATCAGTCTGGTCGTCCGTGAGGAACCCGATGTGCGGAGCGCGCTGGGGCTGTTGATCCGCCACCAGCACATGTACAACGAGGTCCTGGACACCCGGCTGTCCGAGGGGGACGGGCTGGCCACGTTGAAGGTCGACCTGCGTCTCGGCGAAGTGATGGACACCCGGCAGGCCACGGAGCTGGCCGTCGCCGCCTACCACCGGATCCTGCGCGACTTCCTGCACACCCGATGGCAGCCGCTCTCCGTATGGTTCAGGCACCCTGCGCCGGCGGACGTCTCGACGCACCGGCGGGCCTTCGGCCCCATCGTGGAGTTCGATCGCGAGTTCGACGGCATCGTCTTCTACGCGGGCGATCTCGACGCGCCCAACGCGATGGCGGATCCACTGCTGCGCGAGTACGCGCACCAGTACTTCGAGGCGATCACCGTGCCCAGGGACACCACCGCCGCGGATCGGGTGCGCGAGCTGATCGAGGTCCTGCTGCCGACGGGGCGCTGCTCGATCGAGCAGGTCGCCCGTAGCCTGGGCGTCGACCGGCGGACCGTGCACCGGCACCTGGCCGCCTCGGGCGAGACGTTCTCCTCGCTCCTGGGCGCCACCCGCCGGCACCTCGCGGAGCAGTTCGTCGCGAACCCACGGCGCTCACTCACGGAGATCTCCGACCTGCTGGGCTTCTCGTCGCTGAGCGGCTTCTCGCGCTGGTTCCACGAGCAGTTCGGGTGCAGCCCCCGGGCATGGCGCAGGGCCAGGAGCCGACCCCGGCCCCCCGGCCAGGACTGAGATAGCGGGCGGGACGGGCTCGGCCGAGCCGAGCCGTGCCCGGCCCCACGCGGCACGGCCCGATGTCCCCAAATGACAAATTTTCTGTCCCTGAGGGTCAAGCGATCACCGTTGCCCGCCCCTACCTTGGCACCACCGCAGAGACGCGGTCGGCCGCCGGACGGGAGCGGGTTCCCCTATGCACGCTTCCTCCGGACCGGTCGATCGTACGAGGGCCGCCATGCGCCCGCTGTCCCCGGTGACCCGCATCCATCCTCGCCGGACATCCCAGCCCCTCGCATCGCACGCGGCGATGCTTCCGGCGAGTGATCACCGATCGCACGAAGGAGACGGACCGTGCATTTCCACGACGACTCACTCTTCCCGGAGAACCAGGAAAAGCTGGTGATCCAGGCCGCTCCCTACGGGCCGGAGTGGCTGCCCGGCGACGCCGACGACCTCCCCCTGACGATGGACGAGCACGTACAGGCGGCCGTGGACTGCTACAACGCCGGGGCCACCGTGCTCCACATCCACGTACGCGAGCTCGACGGCAAGGGCTCCAAGCGGATGTCCATGTTCAACGAGCTGCTGGGCCGGCTGCGTCAGGCCGTGCCGGACATGGTCCTGCAGATCGGCGGCTCGATCTCGTTCGCTCCGGAGGACGAGGGCAGCGAGGCCAAGTGGCTGAGTTACGACACCCGCCACCTGCTGGCCGACCTCGACCCCGCGCCGGACCAGGTGACGATCGCGATCAACACCAGCCAGATGAACATCGTCGAGATCATGACCGACGACGACCTGGCAGGCACCTCGATCGCGAAGCCCGAGTACTACAAGGCCTACCGCGACATGGTCGTCGAGGCGGGCCCCGATTTCTACCTGGAGCACCTGGAGCGCCTGCGCGAGAACGGCATCCAGCCGCACTTCCAGCTCGCCACGCTGGCCCAGCTCGAATCCGTGGAGCGGCTCATCCGGGCCGGCGTCCACACCGGCCCGCTGATCCTCAACTACGTGGCCATCGGCGGCGGTTTCGCGGGCCGGCACCCGGCAGACCTGATCGAGTTCGTCCGTCGCACCCCGGACGGGGCCGTCCTCACCATCGAGAGTTCCATGCGCGCGGTGGCGCCGATGAACGCGATCGGCATCGCGCTCGGTGTGCACGTGCGCGTGGGCAACGAGGACAACCTGTGGCGGCGCAAGGGCGAGCGCATGACCACCGTCGAGCAGATCGAGCAGATGGTGCAGATCTCCGAGGCGCTCGGCCGCGACATCGCGACGGGCGCCGAGGCCAAGAAGATCTACAAGCTCGGCGAGTCCTACTCCGGGGCCGACGAGACGCTGGCCCGTCTCGGCATGGTGCCGAACCGCCGTCCTGGTCAGCGCGGGCCCATGCTGCGCGTCGTCTGATCGCGGCACGGGACCGCCGCGCGGCCGCGCGGCCGCGGACCCACGGGGCTGCCGGGGCCCCGGCACCGGCGGCCCCTTCCTCTCTTCCCCACCTCACACGAACAACGGAGCACGCCCATGGCTCACGCCATTCGCTTCAAGGAGACCGGCGGTCCCGACGTCCTGCGCCGTGAAGAGGTCGTCGTCGGCGACCCCGGCCCGGGCGAGGTACGGATCCGGCACGAGGCCGTCGGACTCAACTTCGCCGACACCTACTTCCGCAGCGGCCTGTATCCCGCACCGCTGCCCGCCGGACTGGGTGTCGAGGCCGCGGGGGTGGTCCAGGCGGTGGGCGAAGGCGTCACCCATGTCGCCGAGGGAGACCGGGTCACGTACACCGGAAGCCCGATCGGTGCCTACAGCACGGAACGGGTCATGCCCGCCGACTCCCTGATCCGGCTGCCGGACGGCATCGGCTTCGAGACGGCCGCCGCGATGACCATGCGCGGCCTCACTTCCGCCTACCTGTTGCGTAGGATCCACCCGCTGAAGGCCGGGGACACGATCCTGCTGACCGCGGCGGCGGGTGGTGTCGGCCTGATCGTCTGCCAGTGGGCCAAGCTGCTCGGGCTGACCGTCATCGGCACCGTCTCCACCGAGGAGAAGGCCGAGCTCGCCCGTGCCCACGGCTGCGACCACGTCATCCGCTACCGGCGCGAGAACGTGGCCGAGCGGGTGCGCGAACTGACGGACGGCGTCGGCGTCCCGGTCGCCTTCGACAGCATCGGCAGGTCCACCTATGCCGCCTCGCTGGCCTCGCTGCGGCGCCGCGGTCTGCTGGTCTGCTTCGGTACGGCGTCCGGGCCGGTCCCGCCCATCGACGCCATGCAACTGGCGCTCAGCGGCTCCCTGTTCGTCACCCGGCCGGCTCTCGCCGACTACATCGCCGACCCTGCGGAGCGTGCATCGCTGGCGGGAGAGCTCTTCGACCACGTCGCCTCCGGACGCATCGCCGTCGAGATCAACCAGCGCTACGCGCTCGACGACGCCGTACGAGCACACCGCGAGCTGGAGTCCGGGCGGACCACGGGATCGTCCGTCTTCGTCCTCTGAGCCGCTGCCGCAGCACGCGCGTCTCCACCCTCTCCAGGAGGAAGCACCATGGAAAAGACCGTCTCTTCGCTGGAAGGCGCACCCGCGTCGGTGCGCGCCCATTCCCGGCGCTCGGTCAAGGTCGGGCCCCTGGCCTGCACCATCGGCGCCGAACTCTCCGGAGTGAACCTCGGCGACGCCGTCCGCGACGACGACCTGTTCGCCGAGATCAAGGCCCTGCTCCTGCAGTACAAGGTGCTGTTCCTGCGGGAACAGGACATCACGCGGGCCGAACACGTCGCCTTCGCCGAGCGCTTCGGCCCGCTGGAGGACCACCCGGTGGCCGGCAGCGACCCCGACACCCCCGGCCTGGTACGGATCTACAAAGACCTGGACAGCGCGCCGGAGCACTACGAGAACGCGCTGCACACCGACGCCACCTGGCGCGAGAACCCGCCCATGGGCGCCGTGCTGCGCTGCATCGAGTCGCCCCCGGTGGGCGGTGACACGATCTGGGTCAACATGGCCGAGGCCCACCGCCGGCTGCCGGAGCACATCAAGACACAGATCCAGGGACTGCGGGCCCGGCACAGCATCGAGGCCACCTTCGGCGCCGCCATGCCACAGGAGAAGCGTCACGCGCTGGCAGCGCGGTTCCCCGACGCGGAGCACCCGGTGGTCCGCACCCATCCCGAGACCGGCGAACAGATCCTCTTCGTCAACGCCTTCACCACGCACTTCGTCAATTACCACACCCCTGGGAACGTGCGCTTCGGGAGCGACTACGCCCCCGGCGCGGGCCTCCTGCTGAACTACCTGATCAGCCAGGCCGCCGTCCCCGAGTACCAGGTGCGCTGGCGCTGGACGCCGAACAGCGTCGCCATCTGGGACAACCGCTCCACCCAGCACTACGCCGTCCAGGACTACTGGCCCGCCGTCCGCAAGATGGAGCGCGCCGGAATCGTCGGCGACAGACCGTTCTGACCCTTTCCCTTTCCGCCAAGAGCAGTTGAGGTGATGACAATGGGGTTTCTCACCACTGCGGAACCCGCCCCGGGCAGAACCGTTTCCGGTTCCTCGGAGTGGCCCGTGTCCCGGCGCTACGCCTGGGTGGTATTCGCACTGAGTTTCGGACTCCTGCTCTCGGACTACATGTCCCGGCAGGTCCTCAACGCCGTCTTCCCGATGCTGAAGGCCGACTGGCTGCTCTCGGACGCCCAACTGGGCTCCCTCAGCGGCATCGTGGCACTGGCGGTCGGCCTGCTCACCCTCCCGCTCTCGCTGCTGGCCGACCGGTGGGGCAGGGTGAGGTCCCTGGTCATCGCGGCCACGATGTGGAGCCTGGCGACCCTGGGCTGTGCGGTGGCGGCGAGCTACGACCAGATGTTCGTCGGCCGGCTCTTCGTCGGCATCGGCGAGGCCGCGTACGGCAGTGTCGGCATCGCCGTGGTCCTCGGCGTCTTCCCGCGCGCCCTACGGGCGACGCTCTCGGGGGCCTTCATCGCCGGTGGGGCCTTCGGCTCGGTCCTCGGCATATCCATCGGCGGCGCCGTGGCCCAGGCGTACGGCTGGCGCTGGGCGTTCGGCGTGATGGGCGCCTTCGGCCTGGTGCTCGCGGGCATCTACGCCGTGGTGGTCAGGGAGAAGCGGCCGGCCCCACGACAAGATCCGGCGGAGGAAGGGGCCGGTACGGATGAAGGCGACCGTCTCCGCGTGCTCCTCCCGCGGCTGTTCTCCTCCGTCTCGGTCGTCAGCGCCTACATCGGCAGCGGTCTGCAACTGTTCATCGCGGGCGCCCTGATCGCCTGGCTGCCCAGCTACTTCAACCGCTATTACGACATGCCCACCGCGAAGGCCGGTGCGACCGCGGGGCTCTTCGCCCTGGTGATCGGAATCGGCATGATCGCCGGCGGCATCGCCTCGGACCGGATCAGCCGTCGCGCCCCGATCCGCAAGTGGACCGTCGCCATCAGCTGCAGCGTGGGCTCCCTCGTCCTGCTGTTGACCGCGTTCCGCCTGCCGGCCGGCCCCGTGCAGCTGCTGGTGCTGGGGCTGGGGACCCTGCTGTGCGCCGGAACGGCCGGGCCGGGGGCCGCCATGGTGGCGAACCTGACCCCCGCGGCCATCGCCGCGACGGCGTTCGCCACACTCACGCTGGCGCAGAGCCTGCTCGGACTCGCCCCCGGCCCCGCGGTCACGGGGATGCTCGCGGACCGGCTCGGTCTGCTCGGCGCGTTCCGGCTCGTCCCGCTCGTGGCGATCGGGGCCACCGCGGCGTTCCTGATCGGCCGCCGCTCCTACGACCGTGACATGCGTCGTCTGACCGGGGTCGCTCCGGTGGCGGAGCCGCGGAAGACGGAGGTGTCCTCATGAGCGGTACCACCGAACCGTGCCGGAGGGCTACCTCACCACCGACGCGCTCGACGAGAACGGCTGGAACCCGGTGCCCCGCGAAGGACGACGCGTAGCTGTGATTTGGCTGTGAAGCGTCGTGCGGGAGGGGCTGGGGGTGCGGGATGAGTGCCGACAAGTTCTATATTCGTACGAACCATCCACGCGCGGCCCTGCTGCGGTGAGCAGGGGGAGACGATTTCGATGGCCGACACCGAAGCCACTGCAGGCACCCGGACGGAATCCCGGAGCAGCCGCAACGTCCGCAGGAAGGCACAGAACCGCAGGCGCATGGGCATAGGCGTGGCCGTGATCGCCCTGGGCGCGGCCGCCGCCACCGCGTACGCCTTCATGGCGGGCCCCTCCGGGACCACCGAGCGAGACGCGAATCTCGCGGCACCGGGCGCTGCGGCGGACGGGGCCGCCGCCGCCAAGGCAACGGAGGAGGTCTGGGACGGCAAGGTCAAGGTCCTCGGAGACGGCTCCACCTCCTACACCGGACCGCAGCCGGGACAGCTCAAGCCCGAGCGGCTGAAGCCCGGTGAGAAGCCACCGCAGTTCGTGGTGTTCTCCTGGGACGGCGCGCTGGAAGGCGACGACCACCTCTTCTCCCACTTCCGCCAGGTGGCCCGGGAGAACAAGGCTCACATGACCTTCTTCCTCACGGGCATCTACCTGCTGCCGGAGAGCAAGAAGACGCTCTACCACCCGCCGCAGCACAGCGAGGGGGCGGCCGCCATCTCGTACCCGACCGTCCCGCACATCAAGTCCACCCTCGGACAGCTGCGCGGCGCCTGGAGCGACGGCAACGAGATCGGTTCGCACTTCAACGGGCACTTCTGCGGGCCCAAGGGCGGCGGGGAGTGGAGCCCCACCGAATGGAAGAGCGAGACGGACCAGACGTACTCGTTCATCAAGAACTGGAAGACCAACACCGGCTTCACCAAGGAGGCGCCGCTGCCCTTCGACCCGGACCGGGAGGTGGTCGGCGGCCGTGCCCCGTGCCTGGAGGGTCAGCAGAACCTCCTGACCGCGATCAAGCCCTACGGCTGGCGCTACGACGCGAGTTCCTCGGGAGATTTCCAGCTGTGGCCGTCCAAGCAGGACGGCATCTGGAACTTCCCCCTCCAGCTGGTGCCGTTGCAGGGCAAAGACGTGCAGGTCCTCTCCATGGACTTCAACTTCCTCTACAACCAGTCGGGCGACAGCACCCAGGGCGACCCGGCGAAGTTCGCAGGGTGGCAGGCGCAGGTCCGGGGTTCGTACATGAACGGCTTCAACCGTGTCTACAACGGCAGCCGGGCGCCGATGTTCATCGGCAACCACTTCGAGGACTGGAACGGCGGCATCTACATGAAGGCCGTCGAGAACGTCATGAAGGACGTCTGCCCGCGCCAGGACGTGCGCTGCGTGTCGTTCCGGGAGTTGGCGGACTGGCCCGACGCCCAGGACCCGAAGGTCCTGGGCCAGCTGCGCATGCTCGACCCGGCACAGGTACCGGACTGGACCGCGCTGATCAAGTAGTCGGCGCCGGCGGCTGCCGGCCCGCCGGGCCCGCAGCTGCCGTCCGCCGGGCGGCGCCCCCCCCCCGCCCTACTTCACCGCCTTGACGTAGTTCGCCCACAGGCGCAGCGCCCGGTCACTGCCGGGCGTGTTCGGGGTGTCGCCGCCCAGACCCGTCAGCGGCTGCGGAACCAGGTCGGTCAACGACATCCGGTAGACCACCACGGCCGTGGACTCGTTCTCGGTGCTGGCCACGAACCAGCCTGCCGTGTTCGCGGCCGTCGTTCCCGTCTTGCCCGCCGTGCCGGGGTGCACCTTGGCCACCGCCTTCGCCGATCCCTCGGTGACGGCGGACCGCAGGGCGTCCGTCACCGCCCGGGCGGTCTCGGCTTTCACGGCCCGGGTCGGCTTCGGCGCGTCGAGCGGCATCGCGGCGCCGTTGCGGGTGACCGAGCGCACCGAGTAGGGGTCGGTGTGCATGCCGTCGGCGGCGAACGTCTCGTAAGCCCCGGCCATGCGGATCGCGCTGGGGGTCGAGTTCTCCCCGAGTGCGAACGTGGGAATCCGCGGCCCGAGGCTCGATCCGAGCAAACCCGAACGCTCGGCGAACGACTCCACCCGGTCGAGGCCGACATCGAGGCCGAGCTGCAGCATGGGGGTGTTGACGGAGTTGGCGACGGCCTGGCTCAAGGTCACCTGACCCCAGTTGCGGCCGCCGTCGTTGCGGCCCTTCACCACCTTGCCGCTGCGGTCCCAGTACGGCCCCTCGGGCGTCTGCACGGTCACCTGGTCGTTGCCGTCGGCCATGGTGGAAGGGGAGACGGGCGTGCGGTCCTTGCCGCGCGTGCGCACCACCCCCTCCTCGAGCGCAGCCGCGTAGACGAACGGAGTGAGCGCCGTGCCGACCGGGATCGTCGTCGCGTTCGACTCGTTGAAGCCCTGCTTCAGGTAGTCGGGGCCGCCGTACACCGCGAGCAGCCGCCCGTCCTGGGCCACGCTCGCCGCGCCGATCCTGGCGTGTTTGTCGGTGTCGGGGCGCCGCTCGGCGTCGAAGTCCTTCTGCGCCTCCTGGACGGCACCGGTCAGCGCCGTCATGCGGGCCTTGTCGAAGGTCGTGTAGATCTGGTAGCCGCCGAGGTCGAACTCGGCGTCCGGGATGTGGCCGGTCTTGATCGCGTACGCCTTGGCCAGCTCGACCAGGTAGCCGGTCTGCGCGCCGGGAGCGCCGGGAAGGGACCCGCCCGTGGGCTCGGGGAACTCCGTGTAGGTCGCACGCTCGGCGCGCGTGAGCCGGCCGGTCTCGACCATGCGGTCCAGGATCCACGACCACCGCTCGACGGCCCGCTCGTGGTTCTCCGGGCTGAGGGCGGGGTCGAACAGTCCGGCGCCCTTGAGCAGGGAGGCCAGGAAGGCGCCTTCGCTGACGTTGAGCTGAGAGACGTCCTTGCCGTAGTACGTCTGGGACGCGCGCTGCATGCCGTAGGTGCCGCGCCCGAACCAACTGGTGTTGAGGTAGTCCTGGAGGATCTGCTTCTTGTCCCTCTGGTTGTCCAGCTTCACCGCGAGCAGGATCTCGGTGAACTTCCGCGAGAGGGTGCGGTCCTGATTCAGGTAGGCGTTCTTCACGTACTGCTGCGTGATGGTGGAGCCGCCTTGGGTCTCGCCCCCGGTCACCGCGGCGCTCACAGCGCGGAGGAAGCCGGCCGGCGAGACTCCGGGATCCGAGTAGAAGCTCGCGTTCTCGGCTGCCAGGACGGCTGACTGGACCTTGGGAGGGACCTTGTCCAGCGGCATCTCCTGCCGGCTGACCCAGCCCGTCCGGGCCATCGTTGTGCCGTCGGCCCAGTAGTAGACGTTGTCCTGCTGCGTGGCGAACGAGTTGATGTCGTCGGGTATCTCCGTGGTGGCGTAGGCGTAGGTGACGAAGCCCGTCATGGCTATGAACGCGTACACGCAGGCACCGAGCCACTGGCGCCACGAGGGTATCCACCGGCGCCGGCCGGTGCGGCCCGGTCTCGGGAAGGCGGGCCTCAGGCGCCGTAGTTGCGTACGCGCCACATCGACGGCCGGTGCCAGGGCACCGAGCCGGCCGGCTCGCTCCCGGGGACGGCGGCGGGTCCCTGACTTGTCCCTGCGGCCCGACCGGACCCCACCTGCGCCCTCCGGAGCCACCTGCCCGCCCCGCGCTCGCCTTCTTGCAGCCGAATCCTGCCTATCCACTGCGAATGCCCCCTGTGCTGTGCTTTCCCGCACACATTAGATGTATTTGCTGTGAGGCCGGCGGGGTGGTGGCCTCATCCCGTCAGCGAGCGGCGGTTCGTCCCCTGTGGCGAAGCGGAGGCGGACCGCATCGGAGGCGGGGCGGCTGCGCCTGGGGGCCGTCGACGAAACGGAACGCAACGAAAGAGTCGCCCAGTTGTGCGACGATGCCGTCCCCCGGTTCGTGTGTACCGGGTGACAAGGGGAACCACAGTGATACCTAAGAGGTTCAGGCCCGCCGCCATTGCGGCCCTGACCGTAGCCTTGGCGTCCGGCAGCATGTTGGCGTACTCGGCGAGTGCGGGCACCGGGCCCGAGGCGGCCGATCGTGCCACCTCCGAAGCCTTCGCTCGCATGGCCGAGGACGTGCTCTCCGAGCGCACCCAGGCCTTGGTCGAGGACCAGCCAGGGCGTCGTCATTCCGGCCAGACTCCTGCGAAGACACGGATGTCGGCCCAGTTGAAGAAGGACGAGGAGGCCGCGATCTCGTCGTTGCGGTCCCGCAGAACACGGCTTGCGGATCTCGGCGAGGCCTACACGGGCGCCGACACCCGCGTCGCCGTCGACCGTGCCACTGTCGCAGGTGGGAAGGCGACCGTCCAGGTCACCGAGCAGACCACGCTCACCTACAAGAAACTGCGCGGCGACGAGCCGGCCACCACCGACTTCCGGACGCGCTACGAACTGACGCTCACCAGCAAGCGGGGCGGTGGCTGGGAACTGACATCGATCAAGTCTCAGGACAGCGGCCCCGTCGCGATCAACGAGCCGGTGGCGGCCAAGGTGAACGTCGTCAAGGACGACGGCAACCAGTACCCGGACGGCACGCCCGCGTCCACCAAGTACCCCGCCCCGGCCAAGCCCAAGGCGAAGACCGGCGGTACCTACGACTACGCAGCCATGGCGAAGTACGCGGAGAAGTACTGGAGCAACTACAATCCGGCGTACCGCAAGTTCAACGGCGCCGGGGGCGACTGCACCAACTTCATCAGCCAGGCGCTGAAGGCGGGTGGCTGGAAGGCCGTTCCGGGCTCCACGTCGGACTACCGGAACTGGTGGTACGACGGAGCCCGCCAGTCCGATTCCTGGGTCGGCGCGAACGAGTTTGCATGGTTCACGCTGTCCAACAAGCGGGCCGCGAATCTGGCCAGTGTGTACCAGACGGACGTCGGTGACATCGTGCAGGTGGACTTCAACAAGGACGGGTCCAAGGACCACTCCATGATGGTGACGTACCGCAGCAGCGCAGGAATGCCGTACCTCACCTACCACTCCACGAATACCTACCGCAAGTCCCTCGCGAGCATCATCGCGTCCTACCCGGACGCGGTCTACTACGCGTACCGCACCTGACGGTTGCCCCTCGGCTTCTCCTGTCGCGGAACTCCCTCGACAGGAGAGGCCGACCCGTCCCGCAGTCCGTCCTCGGGCGTGCGGTCGAGCATCGAGTAGCGGGCCTGGTTCAGCAGTGCCGGTGTACCAGCTCCCGCAGGATCGTCACCGCCTCGCGGTGTTGTTCGGCGGGGTGGTCTGAGGTCGGCGTCCAGCTCCCTGTCGGAGCGCACCGCCCGCGTTCCCCGCCACTCCATCGGGGGATTCGAAGGGGAATCGCACCGGTTCGTCACTAGTCTGAACGGGACAAACTTCAGCAAGTGACGGGGTTCTGATGTCGGATCCGATGACTGTCCTGGCCATGACCGGGGCGACCACCCTCGTGGCGGCGATGGCCACCAACGTCTGGGAAGGCACAAGGGACCGGGTCCTGGAACTCGTCCGGCGCCGGGACGCGGATCGAGCGGCGGCCCTGCGGGTCCAGTTGGACGGCGACGCCGGCCTCGTCCTCGAAGAGGGGGAGGACGCCGACCTCGTCCGCGACGACCTGGTACGCCCCTGGGCCCGGCGGATCGCGGCACTGCTGCGCGACCACCCCGAGGCGGCCGACGACGTGCGGGCCATGGTCGAGGAGGCCGCCCTGCCCCACTCCGCGCAGAGCTGGTCGCAGCACATCACCGCACACGCGGGCGGCGCGGCCTTCGGAGCGCAGGGGCCCGGCAGCAGCGTCCATGTGCACCATCACCGGCCGGCGTCCGGCGACGCCCCGGTATGAGCGGTCAGGACCCCTCCCCCGCACGCCAACACGTCAGCGCGAACGGCGGGTTCGCCTACGCGGTGATCGGCGGTGACATCCACGTCTATGTGGACGGGCTGCCGGTCTACGTGCTGGAGAACTGGCGTCCCGCCCCGGATCCGGATCCGGAGTGGCTGCGGGAGCTGCCCCGCCGCATGCTGAGCGCCCGCCACGAGATCGTGCCGTTCACCGGCCGGGCCGAGGAGCTCGCCGATCTGGACGCCTGGCGTTCTTCGAGGCGCCGCCTGGCGGTTCGGTGGCTTCAAGGGCCCGGAGGCCAGGGCAAGAGCCGTCTCGCGGCGGCATCGGCCCGCGAAGCCGTCGCGGACGGCTGGAAGGTGATCAGGGCCTTCCACGGCGTCCGTCATGGACGCGCCGACCTGTCTCCGGGGCAGGTGCGACCCCGGGCGCGGCGATCAGCGCGTTCAGCCACCTCCGGGCCGTCCAGGCCGGTGACGTCGACGCCGCCCGCGAGTTCGCCGGCGCCGAGCCGCGGATGCCCGAGCTGCTCGTCGACGTCGCCGAGCGGTCCGCCAGTTCTTGAGGCGCGCGAACCCACCTTCGACCGGTGCGACCGATGAGCCCGGGATGCCCTCTCGATGGGTAACAGTCTGCACCCAGGGGGAGTAATGAATCATCGCTCACACCGAGTACTCGGTATGACTGTCGCCGTGTTGGTCGGCCTGGTCGGTTGCGGCAGCGGCAAGCTTTACGACGGCTCTACGCCCGAGCCCCGCTCGTCTGCCGTACCTGAGTACGTTGCCGCCTACCGTGCCGGATACACCGAGGGCAAGGCCGTTCATGACTCCTCGGGCAAGGGGGCGGCCGTCCGCGAAACCGTATGGGGTGGCTGTACGCGCCGGGCCCTGCAGGCCGGCAGCGCCGCCGAGATGGATCGTGGCTCATGGGTGCGAGGCTGCCTGAACGGCGTCGCCGACGCCCCTGAGCGATTGCCCACCGGCCCCGTGACCAGGCGGACCACGGATGCAGAAATGCTGGAGCGGTTCCGCGCCTGGGCTATCACCAAGGGCGAAGCAGAGCAGGTCGACCACGCCCGCACGCTGGCCATAGTCCAACTGACCGAACACGACTATGACGTTGAGTTGAGCACGGACTACTCAGCAGGGTCCGGAAAGCCTGGATCTGAATCGCTTGCCCAGAGTTTCGTCGAGTGGTGGAACGGCGATCACGGCCGCGACGGGACCGCCAGGAACGTTCTGGTCCTTGGGGCGGATGGAACGAGGCTGACTGCACAGCGCATCTGAGGAACGGCAACGGCCTCGTAGTGCCGGCTCTTCGAAAGTACCGAAGAGCCGGCGCCAGCGCACTGCATCCGGGCGCCCTCCACGATCCGGTGCCGCTCGACAACCCAGCGGTCGGCGCCGAGGCCGGAGCCGTGCAGGACGCCGCGTCGGGCGAGGACGGGTTTCACCCCAGGCCTGACGCCGGTACTTGTCATGACCGTAGCCGCGATCCCCGAGCACCGTGTCGGGCCGCCGGCGGGGGCGGCCGCGATTGCCGCGGACCGGTGGGGACGGTTTGAAGCAGGGGTACGGCCCCGTCCGTCGTTGGGCAGATCGGCGGCGCCACGTTCACGTCGCCCCGGGCCCCCTCGTCTGCCTCGTAGCAGGCTTCGATCAAGGCACGCAGTGCGGTCCGGGGCGGACCGTTCCGCACCGCAAGGTAGGTCTGTATGACGGGCGTCGGGTCGCTCAGGGGACGGAACACCACGCCGGGAACGGAGAGCTGATCGGCGTGCGGGGCGTAGAAGACCGTCCAGGACGGTTTGCCGTAGCCGATGGCGGCGAGGGTGTCCTGGTCGTTGGTGAACTCCGGGCCCAGGACGGGCGTGTAGCCGGCGGCCCAGCAGGAGCGCATCACCAGGTCGTGGAGCGCGGGGTTGCGGGAGCGGGGTGAGAGCCGCAGCGGTAGTTCCGCGAGCCGAGCCAGTGCCACGGTCTCCCGCGCGGCAAGCTCGTGACCCGCGGGTAGCGCCGCCATCAGCGCGTCCTGCCACAGCGGCAGGAACTCCAGCCCAGGGGCGGTCCGTTCACCGTGCAGCAGGGCGGCGTCCAGGTCACCCGCCCGCACCTGCGCCAAACGTTCCTCGGTCCTGCCGGTGACGAGTTCCAACTGGGCGTGTTCGGTACGCCGGGTGAACGCGGTGAGCACGGCGTCCAGCCAGGCACCCAGCCCGGAGCTGGTGCCGAGGCGCACCGTCGCGGCCTGTTCGACCCGCAGTTCGTCGACGGCCTCCCGGGCGCGTACCTGGAGGGCGAGCATCTCCCTGGCGTACGGGAGGAGCCGGTTGCCGGCCTCGGTGAGCCGGACAACGCGAGTGGAGCGGGCGAACAGCTCGGCACCCAACTCGCGTTCAAGCCGACGGAGCTGCTGACTCACCGCGGACTGCACGATGTGCAACCTATCGGCAGCACGGCCGAAGTGCAGTTCCTCCGCCACGGTGAGGAAGTAGCGCAGCTGACGCAGCTCCATGGTCCCCCGGTCTCTCTGTCCACCGCGACCAGCATTGATCACTGTTCGCGATCAGTGTAGGCGCGGATCGCTCGTTGGCCGGCGAAGGTGATCGCGGTTGGCTGGGGACATCACGAACCGCGCGGCCCGCAAGGACCTACGAGGCAGAGGAGAACCATGCCCGGCTTGGACATCAACGACACCACGCTCCACTACGAGGACGAGGGGGCCGGTCCGGCGCTGCTGTTCCTGCACGGCTGGGGCACCAGCGGCCGGACCTGGGGCGCCCAGCTGCCTGATTTCACCCGGGACCACCGGGTCGTCACGGTCGACTGGCGGGGCTGCGGGCGGTCGGCTCGCCCCGTCCGGGGCAACACCACCGCCGGGGTGGTCAGCGACCTGGTGGCGCTGATCGGCGCGCTGCGGCTGGACCGGCCGGTGGTCATCGGCTCGTCGATCGGCGGGTCCTTCGCCACTGAACTGGCCGTGAGTCGACCCGAGTTGATTGCAGGCGTGGTCCCGGTGGGCGCGCCGGGGTACTGGCCGTCGGCGAAGGCTCAGGCGGAGCTCGTGGCCGCTCTGCGTCGCGATCGGGCCGGTACGGTCGCCGACTGGGTGCCCGGGTGGTACGCGCCGGGCACCGCGCCCGCGCTCATCGACTGGACGGTCCGCCAGATCCTGGACTCCGGCGTCTACATCGACGAGCACCAGGCCGGCGCCGAGGGCTACGACCCACGTCCGACACTGCCCGGGCTGCAGGTGCCGATCCACTACATCCACGGTGAGCTGGACACCGCGATCCCCCTGGAGGTGGCCCGGACCTGCGCCGCCCTCACCCCCGAAGCCGAGGTAAGCGTGATCGCCGCCGCCGCTCACATGCCACACCAGGAGCTTCCCGACCGGTTCAACACCGCACTGCGAGCCGCGCTCGCCCGGATAGCCCAGGCCACCCGCGCCACCCCATAACCCGCCCGGACGAGCCGACCGAGACCGTCCCGGTCAGGACGGGTAACTGCGACCGGATGCGGCATCACGGCGGCACTGGCAGCTCCCTCGAGATTACTTCCGGTCCTTCGTACGATCGGGAGACCCACGGACACGGACGGAACGAAGGTGCTCTCACGCCGCGTGCCCAACAACGACCCCGAGCTACTGGAACTTACGGCCGACGTCCTGGCACTGGCCGATGACGGCCCGGTGACCGAGGCCGTCGACCTGAACACTGCGAGCCCAACTGCTGGAGTACTTCCCGCTCCTGGAGCGGTGTTCGCATACGCGGCGTCCAAGGCTGCCCTCGTGCGGCTGACCGGCCACCAGACGCCGGCCGCCCTTCGCCGGATCGGTGCGAGCCGACTGGCGACCTGACTGAAGAATCGCAAGGCGCGTGGCGCGCAGGCCCTGGCGGACACGGCGGTTGCCGCGGCGTGGACCCAGCACACCGCTGCGGCCGGGGAGAGCACGGCCGCAGCGGTGGTCCATACCCTCCCGCTCGCCTCGCCGGGGTGATCTCCGCGCGGGATTCGCCCTCTCCTGGGCCGATCTCGACTGGTCGGTCTCTGCCCCATGGCATAGGCACCTTCTACAAGGACTGCGAGCACCCGCACATCGAAAGGACCACGGAAAGGTCGTCGGACTTCCCTCTGCTGCCTCGCCCGTGACCGCCGCACACCAGGCTAGGAGACGGAGTGATGGCCGGGATGGGTATGCGAAGGTCTTCCTCTCGATCGGGCCGGCTCGGTTGCAGCCTGAGGATCACGACTCACGGCGGCTGCGATCCTCTCGGGCGGCGTCCGACGAAGCACCGCCCCGCCGTTCCCCGCGCCCTCAGCTCGACTCCGGGCAACAAGCCATTGGCCCCGACGTCCCACCCGCCCACCGTGCACGAGCTCGTCAGCACCCGTCACCGAGGTTGATCCCCGCCGCTGCGGCCGCGTGGACGACGTACAGCTGGATCAGTTCCATCGGGATCGCCAGAACGTTGAACCAGACGGTGGTACCGGCGACGAGGCCCGGCCGGCTCTCCCCGAGGCGGCGGCCGTACCGTCCGCGCAGCCGCCGCGCGAGCAGCACGCACACGGCCACCGCCGCCAGGCCGAGGCCCACACCGGCCAACCCCGCAACGTACTCCGCCATCGGGAAGGGCAGGCGCCGGCAGGCTTCGCGCTGCCGGTCGGCCCACCCGTGCTCGATCTCCTGTGTGTGCAGGGAGGTAGCCACACCGGCCACGGTCAGCAGCGGCACCAGCAGCGCCGCCGTCACGGTGCCCGGCGTGACGGCACGCGGGCGCGCCGTGCCGTCGCTCGCTGCGGGGGAGGGCGAGGTGGTGGCCATCAGTACCAATCCGGTTCCGGGCGGACGATGCGGATGCGTTGCTCGCCCCCGTTCCTGTTCGCGATGTGTTCCCGGCTGTCCAGACTCACGTTCTGGAACGAGCTCGTGTGCTGGGTCAGCTTGATGTCTCCGTCCGGGGTGACCGAGGTGACGACGGCGGCGTGGTGGGTCTCGCCAGGGGCGGTTTCCGTGCCGGCAGCCACCTGCTCGTAGAAGACGATGTCACCGGGCTGTGCCTCGGTCCTCGGCACCTCCCTGCTGCCGTGGCGCAGCAGGAAGTTCTGCAGTCCCTCGGCCCGTGCCCACGACTCGGAGTGGTACGCGTGCTGGTCGAGCCAGTCCCACCCGGTCCCGCTCTGGCGGCCCCAGGCGTTGTCGCCCATCAGCCCCGTCCAAGGGTCGATCTTCTTCTTCATGCCCCCCGCTTCCAGGCTCGACGACACGAAATTGGTGCAGTTGCCGAGCGCCCCGTAGTCGAGGTCGTCCTTCTTGTCCCAGTGGTCGAGCGCGTACCGCACCATCTCGACCCGGTCGACCTTCCCGTCGGGTCCGCGCAGTTCGCGCCCGACCTCGAGCGGCAGGCCCTTGAGGTCGGCGAGGGTCACGGGGTCGGCCCGCATGAGGTCCTTCTGCTGCTGCGGCGTCAGGCCGTCCCACCAGGTGCGGACGAGGTGCGGATCCTTCCCGACGGGCATGTCCGCCCTGAGGATCTCGAATGCGACGTGCGACGCCTCGACGAGGATCTCGTTGTGCGCCTTCGAGGTGTCGGAGACGTTGATGGTCTTCGCGAGCTTGTCCAGTTCGACGGAGGCCTTCGCGTCCGCCTGGGAGGCTTCGCGCAGCGCCTCCTCGATCAGCCCGTTGACCTCGGATATCCGGCCCAGTTCCTTGGTATGGGCATCGCGTACGTTCTGCGGGACGTTCGGGCCGACGGGTGCGGCACCCGTGTACGCGCCCACGGCGCGGCCGTCCTCGACGCTCGGCCCGTGCTCGCGCGCCGGCTCGGTCGCATGGAAGAGCGTGCGCTGGGCGAGGCCCATGGAATGGGCCAGGGCGTCGACCACCATGGCCACACCCTTCATGATGTCGCCGCCGGACTCCAGACGGTCGGCGAGGTCTTCCAGGCGCCGGCCGGCCTGCTTGCCGGTGGCGTCCGCCCAGTGGTCGTCGAGTGGCTTCTTGCCCTGCGCGCGGATGTCCTCGCAGGCGGAAGAGGAACGCCGGGCGAGTTCGACCCAGTCGTCCGCCGCCTTCTGCCACTGGTCCACGCGGCAGTCGTACAGGTCGTGACAGGCGACCACGGGTCAGCTCCTCCCGAAGTCGGCGAGGCCCTGCTGGAGCCTGGCAAAGGCGTCCTTCGCCTGCGCGTCCGTGGTGTCGTAGGCGTTGGCCGTGGTGTGGAGGTTGTCGGCCATGGTGTTCATCTGCTTCCCGAGGTCGACCATGTGGTCCTCCCAGGCGGTCGCACACCGCTTGAGCTCTCGAACTTCGTCGGCAAGGGCCTCCAGACCGCCCAGGACGAGGCGCAGGCCGCCGGGTTCTACGCCCTCAAGTCCCACGACGCCCTCGGCCGCGACAGACTCCAGGCCCTCGACCGGAACTGGAAGGTCTGCTCCCAGACCCCCGCCGCCGGCGCGAGCATCGACACCGGCACGAGCGTCGACTTCGGCGCAGTCAAGCTGGAGGAGACCTGTCCGGCCACCGACGCCCCCGCCCCCAAGCCCGCCGGCGACACCATGCCGAACTTCGTCGGCCAGGGCATGAAGGCTGTACGAGGCGCCCTGCCGTCCAACGCGAGCATCACCGTGAAGGACGCGGTGCAGAGCCGCATGGTGCTCCAGGAGTCGAACTGGAAGGTGTGCAGCCAGGACCCGAAGCCCGGGACCGCGCTCAGCGGCCGGCCGGTCTCCTTCACCGTCGCCAAGACCGAAGAGACCTGCCCCTGACCCACCGGCGACCGGTCCGCGCCCCACACTCGAGCGCCCTCACCCGCCCCTCACCCGCCCCGCCCCCGCCCCGCCCTCGGGCTCCTGACTTTCGTCCGCGGACAAGAGTCGAGCCCGGCTGCCCGTCGGTGAGCAGCCTCCAGGTGAGGGCTCGTAGCGCCTTGGGGTGGGCTTCCTCCGAGAAGGAGGTGTCGCTCAGCAGCAGCGGGGCGGTAGTGCTGCCGAGCGGTGCGAGGCCGGCCAGGCACCAGCGGGCCGGGCCTGCCTGGCGGCCGTACCGAACCGCTCCCGGGCGCCGACCGGGTCGATGGCGGCGTTGCCGGTGGCGCCCGCCGCCAGTGCGCTCCGGATCACGGGTACCAGCCGGTCGCCGACCTCCGGGAAGGACAGGGCCGCCGCCGAGCCTGACCGGCCGCACCGATGGGTCCCGGAATACGGAACGGGGATGGTCCAATATTCGGACGACGCTTGCATGCGCCTGAGCTGCGCCGACAGGATACGGCCATGGCCCCCGCCCTCATATCGCGTCGTCACGTAGATCTGCTGCGTGTCTCGACCATGCTGTGTCGGGCCGACTTCCCCCGTGCGCACGGCTGTTGATCCGCTGATCCGCCGCTCCTGACACCGCCCGGACGTCCACGCGCTTCCCACGCGTCTCCCTCCGCCTGCCCTCCCGCTCGTGTACACGTGTCACCGCCCCTCGGTGGCGGCACGTGTCATGCCGCTGCTCGGACGAGGTCCCCTCATGCCGGAAAACCCCCTCCTGCTCCACTGGTTCCTGCCCACCGGCGGGGACGGCCGCGATCCCGGCGGCGTCACCGCCGTCCAGGAACGCACCGGAGCCGCCACCCGGCGGCCCGCGGACATCCCGTACCTGGCGCAGGTGGCACGGGCCGCCGAGCAGGCCGGATTCCACTCGCTGCTCACGCCCGTGGGGCTCGGTTGCGTCGATCCGTGGATCGTCACCACCGCGCTCGCGCAGCACACCACCCGCATCGGGTTCCTCGTGGCGTTCCGCGCCGGTTTCACCAGTCCGACGCTGCTCGCCCAACAGGCCGACGCCTTCCGCCGGTTCGCGGGAGGTCGACTCGCGCTGAACGTGGTGACGGGCGGCGACCCCGCCGAACAGCGCGCGTACGGGGACCGGTTGGAGCACGACGCCCGCTACGCCCGGACCGAGGAGGTGATGACGGTCCTGCGCACTCTGCTGGACGGCAGGACGGCCGACCACGACGGGACGCATCTGCGGATCGAGGGGGCCCGGCTCACCGATCCCGAACTCCGCCACCCCGTGCCCCTGTACTTCGGCGGGGCTTCGCCCGCCGCCGAGGAGGTCGCCGCCCGGCAGGCCGACGTACAGCTGCTGTGGGGCGAGCCGCCCGCCGCCATCGCCACGCGCCTCGCCCGGCTGCGCGAGCGGGCCCGGGCGGCCGGCCGCGCCGTGCGGTTCGGCCTGCGGCTGCACGTCATCAGCCGGGACACCGCCGCCGAGGCCTGGTCGGAGGCGGACCGGATCCTCGCCGGGATCGATCCGGAGGCCGTACGGGCGAGCCAGGAGCGGTTCGCCGCCATGGACTCCACCGGGCAGGCCCGGATGACGGCACTGCACGGCGGGATCGCGGACGCCTCCCGCCTGACGGTGGCGCCGAACCTGTGGGCGGGCATCGGTCTGGTCCGCGAGGGTGCCGGGACCGCGCTGGTCGGCTCGCACGACGAGGTGGCCGCACGGCTCGCCGAGTACCGTGCCCTGGGCATCGACGAGTTCGTCCTCTCCGGCTACCCGCACCTCGAAGAGGCGTACCGGGTCGGCGAGGAAGTGGCGCCGCGCCTGCGCGCCCTGACCGGGGCGGACGCCGCGTGACCGCTCTCACGACGGCGACGGCGACGGCGACGGCGACGGCCGGGCCGGATCGGTCCCCGCCGCCCGGCCCGGATACGGCCGAGGCCGGGTCCCCGCGACGGGACCGTCTACGGGAGGCGTTCCGCTGGGGCGCGCTGCGGATCGTCGCCCTCGCGGTGCTCCTCGCCGCCTGGCAGGCAGTGGTGTCCGCCGAGGTGTGGCCGCGGGTGCTGGTTCCCTCGCCCGGCGACGTGTGGCGGCAGTTCGTCCTCGCCTCCACCGTGCACGACGGGGTGCGCGGCTACGGCGGCCACCTGCTGATCGAGCATCTGGGGGTGAGCCTGGGCCGGATCGGCACCGGCTCCGCGTACGCCGTGCTGGCCGGGGTGCCGCTGGGCCTGCTGATCGGCACGGTCCGACCGCTGGCCCCGCCAAGCTCGTCCGGCGGTTCGACGCGGCCGGCTACGTCGCCCTCGTCGAGGCCATGAACGCCCATGACATCGGGCGGGGCCGCAGCGGCATCCGTACGGCACTCGGCCGGGTCACGGCCCGGACGGTGGTCGCCGGAGTGGACTCCGACCGCCTCTACCCCCTTGCCCAGCAGGAGGAACTCGCAGCCGGCATCCCCTCCGCGGGCGGGGTGCGGATCATCCGCTCCGCGTACGGGCACGACGGCTTCCTGCTGGAGGCCGAGCAGGTCTCCGCACTGGTGCGGGCACTCCTCGACGGCGCAGCGGATCCGGCCGCCCGCCCTACCTGCTGACGGGCCGGTCCACCGATGTGGCGCCCCGGCCGACCCGGGGGGCTACTGGTGGTCGGGAACGTACCTGTAGCCGACGCGACGCACGGTGGATATGCGGTCCCGGTACGCGGGACCGACCTTGCGGCGCAACCTGGCCACGTGGACGTCGACGGTACGGCCGTCGCCGATGTGCCCGTAACCCCAGACGCCCGAGATGAGGGCATCGCGCGTGTGCACCGTGTACGGGTGCGCCACGAGGTGGGCCAGGAGGTCGAACTCCAGGTAGGTGAGATCGAGTACGCGCCCGTCGACCTCGACCAGCCGACGTGCGCGATCGACCTGGATGGCGTCATCGGAGTGGTCGGATTCCGCGGGGGTCCCGGGCTCGAGGAGATGGGTCTCCGGGCGTATGCCGTGCGCGCTCATCAACGCCACGGGATCGACATTCGCCGGCAGGAACACGAGGTATCCGACGCGACCGCCGTCGGGCCCGTCGACCGAGACGAAGGGCGGTCGGTCGCCGACCAGTTGGAGGCGCGGGGCCGGGGAACGGCGGAGTGCGGGTACGGGTACGGGTACGGGGATTGCGGTGGTCACGATGAACCCCTTCGGCTGCTCGGAGTCGGATACGGATGCCGGGTGTCCGGCCTCGACGGGGCAGGGGTCTCCGCGACGGATTCGAGGGGGAGCGCGGCGCGTCGTACGCCGGGCGGACCCGTACGGCTCGAAGGCCGGGGTCGCGAAGTACGCGGCGTACGGAGAGGGACGGCATCCGGCACACCGGTGCGCGTCGGGGGAAACGCCCTGTCGAAGAAGCCCTAGACGGGTCGGCAGACGGCGCTGGCGACGCGACGGAAGTCAACGTGCCTGCGGCGTACGAGCAACGGCTGGGACGGGGGCATGCCCACATGGTGAGGCGTGCGCCGGGCGCGCGTCAACACTTTCCTACTAGTTAGATAGGAAAGCCTCCGCCGGTAGCCGCCCCGAGCCGGTCGGGCGAACTCCCCGGCTTCACGTGCTCCCTGACGCAAGGTCCGACCGCCGGCCGACCCCCGGGTCGGCCCCCGCCCTGCATCATCCTTCATGTCGAGATCGAATTGTCCACGATCCGGTCACTCCCTTGCCGGGAAGGCCGCTTCGAGCGAGTATCCCTATCACTCCGATAGGAAAGGTGGGGATACCGTCGGCCTGCCCCCGCACCCCCTCCCGCACGTTCAGCAACCGGCCGACGCCGCCCGACAATGTTCCGGAGCAGTCGACATGACGACCGTCATCCCCCATGGCACCGCCGTCCACCCAGCTCGCGCGCCACACAGCGGCGCCCGGGCCTGTCGGTGACGCCGGTGCCGATGACGCCGAGCACCGCCGACGCACAGCGCCGCGCGCTCCTGCGGACCGCCCGCGACGTGGCGGACGACCTCGCGGCCGACGCCATCGTCCGCGACCAGGCGGGCAAGCCGCCGACCGACGAGACGGCCCGGCTGCGCGAGGCCGGCCTACCGGCGGCCCTCACCCCGCCCGGGCCGGACCGCGGCACGGACTGGCGTACCGCATGCGCCGTCGTACGGGAGATCGCAGCGGCGGACAGCTCCGTCGGCGACGTACTCGCCCGCCACTACGTGCACACCTGGAGCGGACGCTTCTACGCGAGTCACCAGCACGCGACCGCCCTCGAGGAGGAGTCGGTGCGCGAGCGGTGGCTGTGGACCGGCGCGGTCCGCACTCCGTGGCCCGACGAGGACACCGACGGAGGCGACCTCACGCTGAGGCGGCACAGCACCGGCCATCTGCTGAGCGGGCGCCGGGCCGTGCACACGGCGGTGGCCACGGCCGACCAGATCGTGGTCGACGCCGTCAGCGCCGCGAACGGTGACGTCCTGGTGGTACGGATCCCACCCGGCGCACGGGGCCTGCGCGTCGAGCCGGTCCACGACCGCCTCGGGCAGCGCGTCGCCGGCGCGGGCGAGGTCGTACTCGACCGGGTCGCCATCACGCCCGAGCAGGTGCTGGGCCGCCGGCCGCACGACGAGGAGTCGACCGCACCCTTCACCGCGCTCGCGGAACCGGCGCTCCGGCTCGCCCTGTGCCACGTCGGCCTCGGCATCGCCGAGGGCGCCCTCACCGAAGCGCGCGACCTCAGCAGGGGCGGCCGCGCGCACCGGCTGCCCGGCGAGGACCCGGACCTCTTCCTGACCTACGGGGAACTCGCCTCCGCCGCCCAGACGGCCACCGCCGTGGTCGACCGGGCCACGGACGTGATGGCGCAGGCCCTCGACCTGGGGCCGCACCTCGACGCGGAGGCAGCCGCGGGCGTCGCCGCCCTGGTCGCCACGGCCGAGGCCGTGACGTCGAAGGCCGCCCTGCGCATCACCGCCCGGGTACTGGAGCTCGCCGACGCGCCCGGCCTGGACCGGTTCTGGCGCAACGCCCGGGTCCTGACGGCCCACCGCCCTGTCGCACACCGCCTCCGCTCCGTCGGCGAGCACTACCTCAACGGCTCCCACCGCGCGGTGGCGGCCTTCCGTTGACGTCCGGCACGGCTCCGGTCGCGGACCCGCGACGGACACCGGCCCCGGCCATGCCGGATAATGTCCGTATGCGGATCTCAGCCAGGGCGGACTATGCGGTACGTGCCGCGCTGCAGCTTGCCGCGTCACAGGATGACGGGCCGGTGAAGGCCGAGGCCATCGCCGACGCTCAGGACATCCCGCACAAGTTCCTCGAGGGAATCCTGAACGACATGCGCCGAGGCGGTCTCGTCCTCAGTCAGCGAGGTGGCAACGGCGGCTACCGGCTGGCCAAGCCCGCCGGGTCCATCAGCATCGCGGATGTGGTCCGCGTCGTGGACGGACCGCTCGTCTCCGTGCGCGGGGTCCGCCCGCCGGACCTGTCCTACACCGGCCCCGCCCAGGCGCTGCTCCCCCTGTGGATCGCGCTGCGGGCCAATGTGCGCGAGATCCTCGACGGTGTGACGCTCGCCGACGTGGCCTCGTCCGACCTGCCCGCCGGCGTATCGGCACTGGCCGACACGCCCGGGGCCTGGACCAATCCCTGACCCCACCCCCCTCGTGCCCCGAGCACCCCCCAGCCTCACCTGCACGTTCTCACATGTCGAGATTTCGACGTCCACCATTCGGTCACCCCCTTGGGGCGGGTCTGCGCCTCTGCCAATATGCCTACCAACCAGGTGGGAAAACTAGGAATCCAGGGAGGTGGCCGTGCGAGCACTGCATCACGCAGGCCGGATGCTGCCCCTGACCTCCCGCCGGCACATCGACCTGGTCCGTACGTCCAGCGCCATCTGTCAGCCCGGCTGACACACTTCGCCGGGTCCGGCCCCACGCCCAGGTCATCCCTGGGCGTCGCCCCAGCCCGCTCTCTTCGGCCGGGTGCTCCCCCGGCCGGCCTCACCGCCGCGTGCCGCCGAGCGCGAGCATCCGATGCTCACTCCCCCGCCTGCAACCCCGCTGCCGACGGCCGGGAGTGACTTCCGTGTGCGCCGATGGCTTCGTGTCGCCCGGCTCCGTCCCCGTATCTCGCTGAACACCATCCCGTGAAAGGACACCCCCGTGTCTGCCGCAAGACCGCTCACCGCCCTGCGTGCCATCGCCGTCACCGCGACCCTTCCCCTCCTGCTCACCGCCTGCGGCTACGGTTCCGCGGCGAAGAAGGAGGACGACAAGGCCGCCAACACCGCGGCCGATGCCGGCAAGAAGCTCTCCGCCTCCGAGGTGCGGATCGGGTACTTCCCCAACCTGACGCACGCCACCG
>NZ_JBGBPT010000087.1:0-38508 GCF_041106355.1 Streptomyces sp. BF23-19
CCGTCAGGCGGAACCCAAGATCTGAAACAGAACACGCCTCATGGGGCGAGCCCAGACCTCAAAACCAGGTCACTAGGGGGGGGTGTCCTGCCGATCAGGGCGGGGGCGGGTGAGGGAATCCGGGGGTCCCCTCACCCGACGCCCAGGAGGTCAGTCCTCGCGGCGGCCCCGGTTCCCGGGCCGGCGGGCCACCCAGGCGCGCACGGTATCGGCGTACCAGTAGGGCTTGCCCCGCTCCACGTGATCGGGCGTGGGCAGCAGTCCGTGCTTGCGGTAGGAGCGCACGGTGTCCGGCTGGACCCGGATGTGGGCAGCGATCTCCTTGTACGACCACAGCTGTCGGTCGCTCATGCTGGACACCTCCTTGTCCACGCCGCGGGGCCGGCCGGGAGGCCGTCGGGGAGCCGGCGCGTGGACACTGACGATCACTCGGGTTGTGCCCGGGGAACGACGCGGAGTGACGGCAGGGGAGGGGCTGTCGATCTCCTGTGACGGAAGACCCGCGTAATGCGGACATGCGTGACAGAAGAGGGATCCCTGTGACAAGAGCGCCACAGGGGGCGGGTGAGGAGCAAGCGGGGCGTCAGCGGTACAGGGCCGGGCGTTCCGTCAGCTCCACCACGCAGCGGGCTCCGCTGCGTGCCGCCGCGAGGCCCGCCTCGGAGACGGCCGCCGCCGCGTAGCCGTCCCACGCGTCGGGCCCCGCCACCCGGCCGCGCCCGGCCGCGGCCACCCAGCTCCGCAGCTGGCGGTCGTAGGCGTCGGCGAAGCGCACCGTGAAGTCCTGGTCGATCGCGCCGCCCCACCGGCCCGCCGCCTGCACCACCATCGCGTGACCGTCGCCGATCCGGGCACTGCCCGCCTCGCCGACCGCCTCGCACTGCACCTGGTAGCCGAAACCACAGTTGACGAAGATCTCCACGTCGACGACGGCCCCGCCCGAGGTCTCCAGCAGCACCAGCCGGGGATCGCTCAGCCCCTCGGGAGCGGCCGCCGTGGGCCGGGGCGAGAGCACCGTGACGGCGGTGATCTCCTGCCCCAGCAGCCAGCGGGCCGCGTCCACCTCGTGCACCACCGAGTCGCTGATCAGCATGTCGCTGGTGAAGAACGACGGCGACGAGGCATTGCGGTGCCGACAGTGCAGGAAGAGCGGGCGCCCGATCCCGCCCGCGTCCAGCAGCTCCTTCAGCCGGGTGTACTCGGCGTCGTACCGCCGCATGAACCCCACCTGCACCAGGCGCCGCCCCAGCCGCTGTTCGGCCTCCATGACCCGTAGCGCCCCCGCCGGGTCCGGGGTCAGCGGCTTCTCGCACAGCACCGGCAACTCCCGCTCCAGCGCCTGCAGGATCGCCTCCTCGTGGGCGGGCCCGGGAGAGGCGATCAGCACCGCCTGGACCCCGGGTGCGGCTATCGCCGCCGCCGGGTCGGTGTGCGCCGTCGCCCCGTCCAAGGTGCCCGCGACCTCCTTGACCCGGTCCCCGTCCGGGTCGGCCACGGCCACCACACGGGCCCCACCCACCGTCCGCCCGATCCGGCGGACGTGATCGGCGCCCATCTTCCCGGTGCCGATGACGGCGATGCCGAGCGTGCTCATCTCGTACTCCTCTTCCTTCCGAAGGGTCAGCGGGCGCCGCAGGAGCGGAGGTAGGCGCGGGTGCGGCGGGCGATCGGCAGCGGCCGGTCCGGCGAACACGGGTACATGTCCTGCTCCACGATGGCGAAGAGGTCCACGCCCAGACGCTGGGCCGCCGCGAGGACCGGCTCCAGCGCGGGCACCCCCGAGGGCGGTTCGCACATCACCCCGCGGCCCACGGCCGGCCCGAAGGGCAGCTCCTCGGCGACGACTTCGGCGAGGATCCGCGGATCCACCTGCTTGAGGTGGAGGTAGCCGATCCGCTCGCCGAAGGTCTCCACGGCCTGCACGCTGTCCCCGCCGCAGTACGCGTAGTGCCCCGTGTCCAGGCAGAGGGAGACGAGCGCGGGGTCGGTGGCGTCCAGGAAACGGGCCACGTTCTCCGGGGTGTCGATATGGGTGTCGGCGTGCGGGTGGACCACGATCCCCAGCCCGTACCGGTCCTGGACCTCACGGCCGAGGCGCTCGGTCTGCGAGGTCAGGTCACGCCACTGGGCGGGGGTCAGGATGCGGTCCTCCAGCACCTCCCCGGTCTTGTCGTCCCGCCAGAAGGAGGGGATGACGACGAGATGGGCCGCGCCCATGGCCTGGGTGAGCGCCGCGATCCGCGACACGTGTTCCCAGGTGTCCTCCCACACGGCGGGCCCGTGATGGAGTCCGGTGAAGACGGTTCCGGCCGAGACGCGCAGCCCGCGCTCGGCCGTCTCCTCGGCGAGGCGGGCGGGATCGGTGGGCAGGTAGCCGTAGGGGCCGAGCTCGATCCACTCGTACCCGGCGTCGGCGACCTCGTCGAGGAAGCGTTCCCACGGGGTCTGTCGGGGGTCGTCGGGAAACCAGACACCCCAGGAGTCCGGAGCCGAACCGATGCGGATACGGGTCAACGCGGGCGGGGAGGACGTCATAACGGCCACCTTAGGGTGGAGGACCAATGGGAGGACTGACTGTGACCGGCACCGGCGATCCGTTCTCGTTCGACCTGATCACGATGGGCCGGATCGGGGTGGATCTCTACCCGTTGACGACGGGCGTACCACTGGCCGAGGCGGAGACGTTCGGCAAGTTCCTGGGCGGCTCCCCGACCAACGTGGCGGTCGCGGCAGCCCGGCTGGGGCGCCGGGTCGCGGTCATCACCCGTACCGGAGCTGACCCCTTCGGCGGGTATCTGCGCTCCGAACTGAGGGGGTTCGGGGTGGACGACCGCTGGGTCGCCGAGGTCGCCGGGCTGCCGACCCCCGTCACCTTCTGCGAGATCTTCCCGCCGGACCACTTCCCGCTGTACTTCTACCGGTTGCCGAAGGCGCCGGACCTGGAGATCGAGGTGGACGAGGTGGACCTCGCGGCGGTACGGGCGGCCCGCGTGTTCTGGATGACGGGTACGGGCCTGAGCGAGGAGCCCTCGCGGGCGGCGACGCTGGCGGCACTGGAGGCCCGCGCGCGGACCGGGACGACGGTCTTCGACCTGGACTGGCGGCCGATGCTGTGGCGGGAGAAACCCGGGCCGTACTACGAGCGGGCGCTGCGGTCGGCGACGGTGGCCGTGGGGAACGCGGAGGAGTGCGAGATCGCCACCGGCGAGTCGGATCCGTACGCGGCGGCACGAGAACTGCTCGCGGCGGGCGTGGAACTGGCGGTCGTCAAACGCGGACCGGACGGCGTGCTGGCGGTCCACCGCGACGGCACGGTCGCGGAGGTCGCGCCGGTGCCGGTGGAGGTGGTCAACGGGCTGGGCGCGGGGGACGCGTTCGGCGGGGCGCTGTGCCATGGGCTGCTGGCGGGGTGGGAACTGGGGAAGGTGATGAGGTACGCGAACGCGGCCGGGGCGATCGTCGCCTCACGACTGGCGTGCGCGGCGGCGATGCCGTTCTCTCACGAGGTGGAGGAGGTGCTGGGACGTGCCGGTGGTGTCTGAGTGGGGGATGGAGTGGACGAGGCTGATGGTCCTCGACCTGGAACCGGGGGAGGTGTACGCGCACGCGTGCGGGGAGTGCGAGTGGATCGTGCTCCCGCTGTCGGGCGCGTGCCAGGTCCGTTGCCGGGCTCTGCCCGGACCCGCGCCTCAAACGCCGGCGAGGCTGAAGGAGCGGGGCTCTGCCCTGAACCCCGCCCCCCGTCCTCCGGTGGGGCCGGGGGAAGGACAGGGCGGGCCAATTCCAGCCTCGCCGGCGTTTGAGGCGCGGGGTCCGGGGCAGAGCCCCGGGAGCGGACCGGAAGAGTTCCAACTGCTCGGTCGAGACGGGGTGTTCAGCGGCGTCACCGACTTCGTCTACCTGCCGAGGGACGCGGACGCGGAGATCCGGTCGGCCGCCGGGGGCCGGTTCGCCCTCGTCGGGGCCCGCTGCGAGCGGCGGCTCCCCGCCAGGTACGGCCCGGCCGAAGCCGTCCCCGTCGAGCTCCGCGGCGCCGGCCACTGTTCCCGCCAGGTCAACAACTTCGCCGCCGCCGACGCCTTCCCCGCCGACCGCCTCATCGCCGTCGAGGTGCTCACCCCCGGCGGGAACTGGTCCTCGTACCCGCCCCACAAGCACGACGAGCACCACCCCGGCGAGGAGTCCCGTCTGGAGGAGATCTACTACTTCGAGATCGCCCCGCACGGGGACACCCCCGGGCTCGGCTACCAGCGCGTCACCCCCTCCCCGGCCGGGAAGACCGACATCCTCAACGAGGTGCGGACCGGGGACGCGGTGCTGATCCCCGACGGCTGGCACGGGCCGTCCATCGCCGCCCCCGGGCACGACATGTACTACCTGAACGTGATGGCCGGACCGGGCGCGACCCGGGAGTGGCTGATCCGGGACCACCCCGACCACGGCTGGATCCGCGGCAGCTGGGACGGCCAGGACATCGACCCCCGGCTGCCCTTCCCCGGCCCGCCCGCGTCGCCGGCCCCGACCCCGGCCCCGCCCCGAACGGAGGACCACCGATGAGGCTCACCGTCGCGCAGGCGCTCGTCCGCTTCCTGTCCCGCCAGTACACCGAGCGCGACGGGCACCGGCACCGGCTGATCACCGCCACCTGGGGGATCTTCGGGCACGGGAACGTGGCGGGCATCGGCCAGGCCCTCCTGGAGACCGGGCCTGAGGTCATGCCCTTCCTCCAGGGCCGCAACGAGCAGGCCATGGTGCACGCCGCCGTCGGATACGCCCGCCAGAGCGGCCGGCTCTCCGCGCACGCCGTCACCACCTCCATCGGCCCCGGCGCCACCAATCTCGTCACCGGCGCCGCCCTCGCCACGATCAACCGGATCCCGGTCCTGCTGCTGCCCGGTGACACCTTCGCCACCCGGCCCGCCGACCCCGTGCTCCAGCAGCTGGAGGTCCCGTACGCCGGGGACGTCTCCGTCAACGACACCCTGCGTCCCGTCTCCCGCCACTTCGACCGGATCACCCGCCCCGAGGCCCTGATCCCGGCCGCGCTGCAGGCCGTACGGGTGCTCACCGACCCCGTGCAGACCGGCGCCGCCACCCTCGCGCTGCCGCAGGACGTGCAGGCGCAGGCGTACGACTGGCCCGAGGAGTTCTTCGCCGAGCGGGTGTGGGGCGTGCGCCGGCCCCGGCCCGACCGGCACGAGCTGGCCCGCGCCGCCGAGGCCGTACGGGGCTCCGCGCGCCCGCTGATCGTCGCGGGCGGCGGGGTCCGGCACAGCGAGGCCGGTGCGGCCCTGGCCGCCTTCGCCGAGGCCACGGGGATCCCGGTGGCCGTCACCCAGGCGGGCAAGGGCGTCCTGCCCTACGGGCACCCCGCCGACGTGGGCGGGATCGGCCACACCGGCACCTCCACCGCCGCCGCGCTCGCCCGGGAGGCCGACCTCGTCATCGCCGCCGGAACCCGGCTGACCGACTTCACCACCGCCTCCGCGACCCTCTTCCAGAACCCGGCCGTCCGGTTCGTCGGCCTCAACCTGGACCCGTACGACGCCCACAAACTCGCCGCCCTGCCCCTGGTCGCCGACGCCCGAGAGGGGCTCGACGAGCTCCGGGTGGCGGTCGCCGGCCACCGGGCGGACCCGGCGTACGGAGCGGGGTACGCGGCGGAGCGGGCCCGCTGGGAGAGCCACGTCGACCGGGCCTACGCCGTCCCGGACACGGCGGAGGACGCCGCGCCCACCCAGGCCCAGGTGCTCGGGCTGCTCGACGCCCTGGTCGACGACACCGACATCCTGATCAACGCGGCCGGATCCCTCCCCGGCGACCTGCACAAGCTGTGGCGGGCCCGGTCGCAGGACCAGTACCACGTGGAGTACGGGTACTCCTGCATGGGCTACGAGATCCCCGCGGCCATCGGCGTGGCGCTGGCCGCGCCCGGCCGACCGGTGTGGGCGCTGGTCGGCGACGGTACGTACCTGATGAACCCGACCGAGATCGTCACGGCCGTCCAGGAGGGGATCCCGATCAAGGTGGTGATCCTCGACAACCACGGCTACGCCTCCATCGGTGGCCTGTCAGGGGCGGTGGGCGGTGAGGGCTTCGGCACCGCCTACCGCTTCCGGGCGCCCGACTCCGGGTATACGGGGGACATCCTTCCGGTGGACCTCGCGGCCAACGCGGGTTCCCTCGGGATGGCTGTGCTTCGCGCCCGCACCACGCGTGACCTGCGCGAAGCCCTCGCCGAGGCCCGCTCGGCGACCCGCCCCACATGTGTCTACGTACAGACCCGAACGCCCGACACTGTGTCGGGCCCACCCCCGGCACAGGCGTGGTGGGATGTTCCTGTGGCCGAGACCGCGACCCGCAAGGCCGCTGCCACGGCCCGTGAAGAGTACGACCGGCAAGCCGCGCAGCGACGTCGCCATCTGTGAAGGAGCAAGGCATGAAGACCGTCAACCACTGGATCGGTGGCAAGACCGTCGAGGGCGCGTCGGGCAACTACGGCCCGGTCACCGACCCGGCCACCGGCGAGGTCACCACCCAGGTGGCGCTCGCCTCGGCCGACGAGGTCGACGCGGCCGTACAGGTCGCCCGGGAGGCTTACCTCAGCTGGGGCCAGTCCTCGCTGGCCGCCCGCACCAAGGTGCTGTTCGCCTACCGGGCCCTGCTGGACGCCAACCGCGACGCCATCGCCGCCCTGATCACCGCCGAGCACGGCAAGGTCCACTCGGACGCGCTGGGCGAGGTCGCCCGTGGTCTGGAGATCGTCGAGCTGGCCTGCGGCATCACCACGCAGCTCAAGGGCGAGCTGTCCACGTCGGTCTCCAACCGGGTGGACGTCTCCTCGATCCGCCAGCCGCTGGGCGTCGTCGCCGGCATCACCCCGTTCAACTTCCCGGCGATGGTCCCGATGTGGATGTTCCCGCTGGCCGTGGCCTGCGGAAACACCTTCATCCTCAAGCCGAGCGAGAAGGACCCGTCGGCCGCCAACAAGCTCGCCGAGCTGGCCACCGAGGCCGGCCTCCCGGCGGGCGTGCTGAACGTGGTCCACGGCGACAAGGTGGCCGTCGACGCGCTGCTCGCCCACCCCGGCATCGCGGCCGTCTCCTTCGTCGGCTCGACCCCGATCGCCCGCCACATCCACACCACCGCCTCGGCCAACGGCAAGCGCGTCCAGGCCCTGGGCGGCGCCAAGAACCACATGCTGGTGCTGCCGGACGCCGACCTGGACGCCGCCGCCGACGCGGCCGTGTCCGCGGCCTACGGTTCGGCCGGTGAGCGCTGCATGGCGATCTCCGCCGTGGTGGCCGTCGGCGCGATCGGCGACGAGCTCGTCGAGAAGATCCGCGAGCGCGCCGAGAAGATCAAGATCGGCCCCGGCAACGACCCGAACTCCGAGATGGGCCCGCTGATCACGGCCGCCCACCGTGACAAGGTCGCCTCGTACGTGAAGGGCGCGGCCGACCAGGGCGCGGAGGTCGTCCTGGACGGCACCGGCTTCACGGTCGAGGGCAACGAGAACGGCCACTGGATCGGCCTGTCCCTGCTGGACCGCGTGAAGACCGACTCCGACGCCTACCGCGACGAGATCTTCGGCCCGGTGCTGTGCGTGCTGCGCGCCGAGACCTACGAGGAGGGCGTGGCCCTCATCAACGCCTCGCCGTTCGGCAACGGCACCGCGATCTTCACCCGCGACGGCGGCGCCGCCCGCCGCTTCCAGCTGGAGATCGAGGCCGGCATGGTCGGCGTCAACGTGCCGATCCCGGTGCCGGTGGGCTACCACTCCTTCGGTGGCTGGAAGGACTCGCTCTTCGGCGACCACCACATCTACGGCAACGACGGCATCCACTTCTACACCCGCGGCAAGGTCGTCACGACCCGCTGGCCGGACCCGGCCGAGGGCCACGTCGGCGTGGACCTGGGCTTCCCCCGCAACCACTGACCCGCCCCGCCTCCAGCAGCCCCCGGCCACCTTCCCCCGGCCGGGGGCTGCTGCCGTTCCCGCCTCTCCACGCTGACCGGCGCGACGCAACGGCCCGCGCAGGTCAGTGCGTTCGGGCCAGGTCCGGTACGGACTCCGGTTGTTCGCCCGCCGCGCGGCGTCGACGGCGCAGCAACCACACCGTGGCGCCCGCGCCCGCCAGGACCAGGAGCAGTCCCACGGCCGGCCAGGGCACGGCGATGAAGTCGGTCTCGGACACCGACACCAGGTCGGGGTGGGCGGCCGCGCCCGCTCTGACCTTCACGGTCACCCAGTCCGACTGGGGGGCGTCCGGCCACGGTTCGGTCAGCTCGATCCGTTGGCCCGGCAGCAGGGTCAGCTTCAGCTCGCGGGCGGGCCGGTTCAGCACGGTCCGCCCGAACAACCCCTCCGCGGACACCGCCACCTTGGGCTCGACCACCACGTTGCCCCGGTTGACCAGCGCGTACGAGACCGTCGCGCGGGCGTTCTTGACCCACGGCAGCAGCGGCGCCGAGCGGCTGACCCGTACGTCCTCCACGCTCAGCCCCGCCGTGACCGGCCCCGGCACCCGGAAGTAGAGCCGGGCGCCGACCGAGCGCTTCACCCCGACCTGGACCTTGCCCTCCTGCTGCACGCCCTCCACGGCGGTGCCCAGGGCGACGATCCCGCCGACGTGGTCGCCGGGCGTCGCGTCCGCCGGGACCTTCACGGAGAACGGGATGTCCTTTCGACCCTTGGCGGGCACGGTGACGGTGCTCGCGGTCTCCGGCGCGAGCGTGATCCAGGCGCCGACGTCCTTCGGCTTCGTCTCCACCGGCAGCAGCGCGAAGGCGCCGCCCGCCGGGGTGTTCACGGCATCGGTGGCGAAGACCTGGAACGTCAGCTCCTTGTCGGAGGAGTTCACGATCGTCACGCTGTCGCTCAGCGTGCTCCCGGCCGTGCCCTGGTGGAAGAAGTACGCGCGGTCGGTCATCGCCGCGCCGGCCGCCGGCGTCGGGAACACCCCCCACGTGCCGTTGTCCGCGGCGCGCGCCGCGGGGGCCGGCAGCGGCTCGTACTCGACGGCGATGGCGGCGCGCGCCGCGGTGGCCGGCAGCAGACCCGCGCCACCGAGCAGCAGGCCGAGGAGCAGACCGTACAGGAGGGTGCGGGTGCGACGACGGCTGCGGCTGCGGCTGCGGGTGCGGGTGCGGGTGGGCATGGGCGGTCTCCAGTGGGCGCGGAAAGGGGAAAGGGGTGGTGCGGCGCCGGAGCGCCGCACCACCCTGGGTCGAGCGGCCCTACGGGTCAGGCGATCGAGAAGGTCACGACCGTCTGGTAGGTGTCCGCGAACATGAACGGCGGGAGCTGGATCATTCCGGCGCCGCCGACGGCGAACTCACCGCCGGTCAGCTCGTCCCCGCCGGCGGCCTGGGAGGCCACCTTCATCGGGACGTCGGAGATCGCGCCGGGCGTGCCCGCGGTGCAGGTGCTCGGGCTGTCCGGGTTGGTCACGGTGCAGGACGGCTGGATGCCGATCTGCGCCTTCGCCATCGAGTGGCCGGTGGTCTGGTTCAGGAACGGCGTGCGCGTCGCCGTCACGTCCCAGCCGAGCGAGCCGCCGCGGAAGTCCTGGACGGTAGCGGCGTTGAAGACGCCGACCACCGACTGGGCCTTGCCGTTGATGGTGACCGCGCCGAAGCTGACGGCCGGCTGGCCGTCCTTCGGGCCGAGGGCCAGCGGACCGGGCAGGACCTCGACGTCGACGGGATTCTTCACACCGGCCTGCTCCTCCAGGAACACGAAGGCCTTGTACGGGGTGATCGAACCGTCGATCCTGATCGCGTCGGCCTTCTTGGTGACCGTGACGTTGCAGGTGGCCGCGCCGGACGCGTCCGCCGTGCCCGTACCGGTGTCACCGGTCGCGGTGCCCGCGAGCAGGGCGGAGCAGGCGACCGGGCCGGCCGGGAAGTTGGCGCCGGTCACGGTGACGGCGGTGCCCGCCGGGCCGCTGTTGGGTGTCAGCTTCGTGGTGACCGGGTCCTTGGGCAGGGCCTCGACCGCGACCGAGCCGAGCGAGGCGCTCGGGCGCGGCGCCGGGGTACAGGTGGTGGTGAAGACCGAACCGGACAGGTCCGCGTCGGTCACCGCCAGGTCGAGGGCGACCTGGACCGTGGTGCCCTCGGTGCCGTCGGGGATCTTGATGGTTCCGGAGAACGCCTTGGGGTCGAGCGGCTGCCCGGCCACGACGGAGACCGTCTCCGGCGGGCTGGTCACCACCTGGGTGGTGGTACCGACCTTGAGGGTGATCTTGGAGGTGTTCACCGTGGTGACGGAGAACGAGGGGATCAGGGGGCTCGCACCCGGGTCGATCGTGATCGGGACGACGTCGCCCGCCTTGGCGCCGTCGGGCAGGGTGACCGTGTAGTTCTGGTTGCCGGAGCCGTCCGGCTGCGGCGCCGGGGCGTCGCAGTTCTCGAAGACTGCGGTGGTCTTGGTCGCGGCCTGCGCGGATCCCGTCAGGGCCACCACGCCGCCCGTCAGGGCCAGAGACAGGGCTCCCGCCCCGGCCAGCACTCTTCGTCTGAGCATTCTCGTACTCACTGGGTCGCGACTCCTTCGTCATGACGAACCCCTCCCCCCACCCGCTGTGTGGGGGAGGCCGAGCCGGTGCGGTGGCCGATATTGACGCGTCGCCGTGATGAGAAGTCAATGACTTGCTTTGGCCCGAAGCACACAGAAATTGATGGGCCATCAGGGAGAGTCTGATGGCCCATCGGATACCGACCGGTCGGGGTGGGGAGGGAGAGGCGGCCTAGCGTCCGGTGGGGGTGTGGAGCAGGAGGTTCGGGGTGCCGGCCGGGAGCCCGGTGATCCGGTCGGTCACGGCGCTGCGCAGCAGTTCCTCGGACACCTGCGCGGGGGTGCGCGCCGTACCGCGCGCCAGGATGAGCGCGGCGACCCCGGCCACGTGCGGGGCGGCCATCGAGGTGCCGGAGGCGCGGGCCGTGGCGGTGGCGGAGTCCTTCCAGGCCGAGATGATGCGCACGCCGGGCGCCGAGAGGTCCACGCAGGGGCCGTGGTCGGAGAACGGCGCCCGGCGGTCCTCGGCGTCGGTCGCCCCGACCGTGAGGGCCTGGGGGACGGCGGCGGGGGATCCGCCGCAGGCGTTTTTGCCGTCGTTCCCGGCGGCCACGGTGAAGGTGATCCCCTTGGCCACGGCTCGGATCACCGCGGCGTCGAGCGCGTGGCTGCGGCTGCCACCGATGCTCATGTTGGCCACGGCCGGAGTGGTGGGAGCCTTGGCGGCGTCCTTCACCACCCAGTCGAGACCCTTGAGGATCGCCGACAGGGCCGCGGAGCCACGGCAGTCGGCCACCTTGACCCCGACGAGGGAGACCCCCTTGGCCACCCCGTACGTCTCCCCGCCCACGGTCGCCGCGACGTGCGTGCCGTGGCCGCTGCAGTCGCGGGAGCTGCTGAGGAACAGCGCGTTGTAGCCGGCCCGGGCGCGGCCGCCGAATTCCCGGTGGCCGGTGTTGATGCCGGTGTCGAGGACGTAGACGGTGACGCCCTCGGCCCTGCCGGAATACGTGTACGAGCCGTCGAGCGGGAGTTCGCGCTGGTCGATCCGGTCCAGGGACCACGGCGCGGGAGCCTGCGGCCCGGTCGGAAGTTCGTCGGTGGTGTGGAACTCCGCGTCGGGCTCCACGGAGGCCACCCGCGGGTCGGCGGCCAGGGCGGTGGCCCGGGCGGCCGTGGCGCGGACGGCGAAGCCGTTCAGGGCGGCCTCGTACACGGGTCCGACCTCGTCGCCGGCGTCCGTGGCCTCGGCGGCCAGGGCGTGGGTCGGCGCGCGGGAGGTGGTGTCCTTGAGGACGACGACGTAGGGGGCGGTGGCGTCGGAGTCCGGAGCCGGTGGAGAGCCCGTGACGGTGGCTGCGAGCAGGGCGGCGGCGGGGAGGAACACGGCGAATGCGGTCATGCGGCCGATGCTCTGCGAGCGGCGGCGCGGGCGCGCGGAGGGTGCGCCGAGTGGGCGCACGACACGCCGCAGCGCGGGTGGATCCGGGACCGGCCCGGGCGCGCGCGGCAGACCGCTCCGTCAGGCCGCGCGCCAGACCGTCATGTCCGCCATCAGGAAGCTCGGCAGGTTCTCCATCCATGGGGTCGACTTGAGCGCGAGCACGAGCAGCGCGATGTCCCCCGACCGGTGTTTGACGCAGAACTCGCTGCCGGCCGCCGCACTGCTCAGCGACTGGCTTCTCGTGCCCTTACCTTCGAGGGCGGCCCGACAGGATTCGAGGGAGCCGTTCGGCTTGCCCGACAGCTGGACGATCACACTGGTGTCGCTCTGCAGTTCGCAGTTCCCCTCGTCGCAGGTCAGTCGCAGGTCCCCGGAGCGAGTGGCGCGCTCGACAGGTTCCTTGATGCCGACCGAGTTGCTGTCGTCCAGGCGCAACGCGGGGTAGGGGACGGCCTTCGGCGGAACGCTCGGGGTCGGGGTCGGGCTCGGCTTCGACGCGGCTTCGGCGGGCTTCCGGGTCGGGTCGCCGCTCGCCGAGTGGGCCGGACCGGCAGAGGATCCCTTGGCCGTCGGGGACTTCGCGCGGTCGCGCAGACTGTCCGCCGCCCGGTCGACGACCGACCAGGCCGTGCCCAGCAGCATGGCGACCGTCACGATCGACGCGGCAGCGACCACCGCGTTGCGCCGTCGGCGCTTGCGCCGTTGCTCCGGTCCCTCCGGAACCGCCGGCTCCGGAGGCTGCCACACCTGGCGCATCGTGTGCGCGGCGAGCGGAGCCGGACCGGACGCCGGAAACTGCATCGGCATCGGCTCCGGCACGGGCTCCGGGACCGTCACTTGCGGTCCGGTCACCTCGCGCCAGAGCGCCGGACCGCCGTCCGCGTCGGCGTCCTCGCCCAGTTCCGTCCTGCACCACGCCACGATCTCCGCGGGGGTGGCCCGCTCCTGCGGATCGGTGGCCAGGCACCGGGCGAGCAGCGGACGAAGCTCCTGCGGGACCCGGGACAGGTCGGGCTCGGAGTGCACGATCCGGTACAGCACGGTGGCGGAGGGGCCGGTGCCGTACAGCGGCTCGCCCAGCGCGGCGAACGCCGCGGTCTGGCCCAGCGCGAACACGTCGGCGGCCGCGGTGACCTCACCCGCCGACGCCTGCTCGGGGGCCATGTACTGGGGCGTTCCGATGGTGGCGCCCGTGGCGGTGTGCGCGGTGGTGTCGGACGCCAGCGAGATGCCGAAGTCGATGACGCGGGGCCCGTCGGCGGCCAGGAGCACGTTCGACGGCTTCATGTCGCGGTGCACGATGCCCGCACCATGGATGGCCTGCAGCGCCTCGGCCACGCCCGCCATCAGCCACAGCACGGCGGGCACGGGCAGCGGTCCGCGCCGGGTCACGGCCTGCGACAGCGAGGGCCCGGGTACGTAGAGGGTGGCCAGCCAGGGTGTCGTCGCGTCCGCGTCGGCGTCGATCAACTCGGCGGTGTACGCGCCCCGGACCCGTCGGGCGGCCTCCACCTCACGGCGGAACCGCCGTCGGAACGCCGGGTCCTCGGCCAGTTCCGGGCGTACGACCTTGATCGCCACCGGGCGGCCGCCCTGGGTGTGGGACAGGTAGACCCGGCCCATGCCGCCCGCACCCAGCCGCGCCGCGATGCGGTATCCGGCCACGGTGGACGGATCGTCCGCCCGCAGCGGCTCGAACACCTCGGTCGCGCTGTTCATCTGCCCTCCCCCGATCCCCTGGTCGAACGACGGGTCGACCAGCGAACACCCTAAGCGCCGGGCGGCGGCCGGAAGTTGCCGGGGAGGCGGTGCGTGGAGCGGTGTGCGGGGCGGCCCGTGGAACGGTGCGTGGAGCGGTGCGAGGGGCGGCGCGCGGACGCTGTGCCCCCGACCGAGCTACGGGGCGAGGGGCCAGCCGCGCATCGAGAAGACACCCTCGTCGCGGGCGCCGGCGGCATCGTAGGTGGCCAGAGCGGCCTCGTTGTCGGTGTCTACCCCCACCCACATGCCGTAGCAGCCGCGGGCCTTGGCCTCCTCCGCGAGGGCCAGGGTCAGGTCGCGGCCGATGCCGCGGCGGCGGTACCCCTCGTCCACGGACAGCTCGTACAGGCACATCTCGGTGCCCTTGTCGGGGTGGCTCATCTCGATGCCGGAGACCATCCCGGCGGGCACGCCGTCGACGTAGGCGATGAGCATCAGGTGTCCCGGGGCGGCGAGGAAGCGCTCGGACCACTCCTTGCGGGCAGGCCCGTCGAAGAGGGACTCGGCGGCTTCGAGCTCGGCGGGGGTGAGGGCCCGGCGGATGTCCATGGCGGTCACGATAGTGCGCACATGACGGATGATCAGTCGATGTACGGGCACGGCGTGGCGGCCTCGGCACGCGCCCGCGTCCGGGCAGCCCTTAACCTGTTCCGGCTGTCGAGGACTTGAGGGGGAGCATCGTGAGGGACGCCGTGGTCACGCCCGAGGGCGACCGGATCCGCTGGGTCGAGCTGGCGGGGGAGGAGCCGGCCCGGGTGTACGTGCACGGGCTCGGCTCCACCTCGCCCGCCTACTTCGCGGCGAGCGCCACCCATCCGCTGCTGGCGGGGCGGCGTTCGCTGCTGGTCGATCTGCTGGGCCACGGGCACAGCGACCGGCCCGAGGAGTTCGACTACACCCTCGAAGCGCATGCCGACGCGCTGGCGGTGGCCCTCGCCGATGCCGGGGTCGAGGGAGCCGAGCTGATCGCCCACAGCATGGGCGGGGCCGTGGCCATCGTGCTCGCGGACCGGCACCCGCACCTGGTGTCCCGGCTGGTGCTCGTCGACGCCAACCTGGATCCGCACCGGACCGTTCCCGTCATGCCGGGCAGCAGCGGGATCGCCTCCTACACCGAGGAGGAGTTCCTGGCCAGGGGCTGGGCCGAGGTGCGGGACCGGGTCGGCGCGCACTGGTGGTCCACGATGCGGCTGGCCGGCCGAACAGCCCTGTACCGCACGGCTGTCCACCTGGCCGCCGGCACCAAGCCCACCATGCGTGAGCTGCTGCTGGAGTCGAGGATCCCGCGCACCTACCTGCTGCCCGAGGCGGACGGCCCGCTCCCGGGCGCCGATGCCCTCGAAGCCTCGGGCGTGGCGGTGGTGTCCGTCCCCGACTGCGGGCACAACATCATGCTCGACAACCCGGAAGGCTTCGCCCGGGCCACCGCGGCGGCCCTGGCCCGCGACTGAGCGGTCCGGTCCGGGCCGGGCGTGCCGGAAGGGCGGGCGCGCCAGTGCGGTGGACCTTTCCGGTCACAGCACTAGGCCGTCTCTTTCGGATCTTGTCGGGTCCGCGCCGCCCGGCACCGCGCCTCGCCGCACTGCCGGGGCAACCGAGTACGTCCAGTACACGGCAGCCCCGGCAGCACGCCGAGGCACGGCACCGGACGACGCGGACCTGACCGACAAGATCCGAAAGAGACGACCTAGGTCAGCCGTGGGTCCGGGGCGTGGAGGCGGCGCCCTCCCGGGGCCGCACGGAGCTCGGGGACGGGGTGCCGTCCGTCCAGGCGTAGACCCGCTTGCCGCGCACCGCGACCTGGTACTGGTGGGCGCCCCGGCACTCGGCCCGCACACCCTCCCGCAGGCTGCCCGGCCACCACTTGGCGTGCAGAGCCGGGGCGCCCACCGGCTTCGGCGCGCCCGCGCCGCACTGGGGGCCGTCCAGCGGGGTCGCGCCGAGGGTGAACCGGATCAGCCGGGCCTCGCCGGTCGTGCGCACCCGTATGCGGACGTCGGTGGCGTCCTTGGGTATCCAGGACGGCAGGGCGAACGGCGCCTTCTCCCGGGTGGGGGCATCGGCGGCGCTCGCGAAGCGCTTGCCCTTCTCCTTGTACACCTTGCTGTCGATGGTGTCGGTCACGGGGTTGGGCGGCAGGTTGGGCAGCGCGAAGGCGGCGGTGGCGAGGACTCCCACGGTGGCTGCGGCGACGACGAGCGGGCGGCGGTTCATGCTTTCCAGTCTCGGCGGCCGGCCCCCACCGCGCGTCCCTCCTCAGGACGAACCGGCACTGCGCCGCAGGTCCCATACGGACTCATACCTGGGAGGGTGTCCGGTCCGCGTGCGCCGACGCGCAGTAACCGAGAGGCGCCCGGGGGAGTTGGCCGGAGGTGATCCGTCCGCCCCGGCACCGAGGAACTCCATGCGCCGTCGCCGCCTCCTCCCCGCTCTCGTCCCGGCCCTCGCCACCGCCACCGCCACCGCGGTGCTCGCCCTCGCCCCGGCGGCCTGGGCCGCACCGCGGGTCCCGGCCGACAAGCCGCAGGTGCTGAGCCGCTGGACGCAGACCAGCGCGGCCAGCTATCAGGAATGGGCCGGGGCCCGCGAGCACCGGGCGGCCTGGGCCGCGTACGGCTTCGACTGGTCGACGGACCACTGCACCTCGTCCCCCGACAACCCTCTCGGCTTCCCCTTCGCGGACGCCTGCGCGCGCCACGACTTCGGCTACCGCAACCACCGTGCGGCCGGGCTGTTCCCGGCCGCCAAGACCCGGCTGGACCTGGCGTTCCACGCGGACCTGAAGCGGGTCTGCGCGCAGTACTCGGGCTCCCGCAGGAGCTCCTGCGAGGGCACCGCGTGGACCTACTACCAAGCGGTCCGGCTGCTCGGCATCTCCTGATCTCCCCGGGAGCACACGGCCGGCGGCGCGCCGCCGACGGGGAGCGCCCTCAGCAGCACAGCACCGGGACCTCCTGGACCAGGTTGTTGCCGAAACCACCCCGGTTCCACGGCTGTTCGAGGGGCTGCGTGCCGCCCTCGGCGTCGGTGGCGCGGACGGTGAGCGTGTGGAGTCCCGGCGCCGCCGCCCAGACACAGGACCAGGCCTGCCACGCCCACCGGTGCGGCCCCGGCGGCGCGACCTCGGCCCGGGTCCAGGTGCGGCCCCCGTCGGCGCTCACCTCCACCCGGTCGACGGCCCCGTGGCCGGACCAGGCCCGTCCCTCCAGCGGTACCGGGCCGGGGCGCACGACGCGGGTGCGGGACATGAAGTCGGGGAATCCCGGCGGGACCATCAGGGCGCGCGGCGCGATCCGGGTGACCGGTTCGCCGGGGTCGTCCGGATCGTCGGCGGCCGACCGGTAGCGGTAGGCCACGGCCTGCTGGAATCCGGTGAACGGCGCGTCCACGAGGGTGATCTCGCGCAGCCATTTGACGTGCGCCATGCCGTACCAGCCGGGGACGACCAGCCGCAGCGGACACCCGTGCTGCGGGGGCAGGGGCAGGCCGTTCATGGTGTGGGCGATCAGCACCTCGGGGTCGTCCCCGGTGGCGGCGGCCACGGGCAGGCTGCGCCGGTAGTCCTGCTCGACGCCGCGCTCGACCCCGTGGTCGGCGCCGGTGAACACGGCCTCGACGGCGTCCGGCCGCACCCCGGCCTCGGCCAGCACCAGACGCAGCGGTACGCCGGTCCAGTCGGCGGTGCCCACCGCCTCGACCAGCCACGGCTGGCTGACCGGCCGGGGTGTCAGGCGGGCCCGGCCGTTGCCCGCGCACTCCATCGTGACGCGGTGGGTGACCGTGGGGAACGCGCGCAGCGCGGCGAGGTCCAGGGCCAGCGGGGTACGCACCCGGCCGCCGACGGTGAGGGGCCATCCGGCCGGGTCGGCGGCGGGTATGTCGTAGTGGACCAGGACGTAGTGCAGTCCCGGCGGTGTGACCTCGTAGCGCAGGGCCTCCAGCGGAAGCCCGTGGTTGCGGGCCGCGAGCGCCAACTCCTCCGGGCCGATGCCCTCGCCGGGCGACGCGATGCGGCCCGGGGTGCTGACGTCCCGCACCGACGGCTGGTCCATCTCCTCATGGTCGCGCGTGTCGCCGCCGCCGCGCCACCGCTGCCGCCGCGCCACCCCCGATGCAGCCACCACCGCCACCTCGTGCGGCCGGTCCGCTCTACTGCGGCACCAGGTGGCGGGTGAACCAGTCACCGGCCAGGCGGGCCACCTCGTCCAGGGCTCCCGGCTCCTCGAAGAGGTGGGTGGCCCCCGGAACGATCTCCAGCCGGTTCTCGCAGCGCAGCTCGCGCTGGGCCCGGCGATTGAGATCGAGCACCGTCGAATCCCGGCCACCCACGATCAGCAGCGTGGGGGCCCGTACGGCGGCGAGCCGCTCACCGGCCAGGTCCGGCCGGCCGCCGCGGGACACCACGGCGCCGATGTCGGCGCCCGTCTCCCCGGCGGCCCACAGCGCCGCCGCGGCACCGGTGCTCGCCCCGAACCAGCCCGTCGGGAGGAACTCCCGCCGGCGCAGCCAGGCGGTGGCCCCGGCGAGCCGCCGGGCCAGGGTCTCGATGTCGAAGACGTTGGCCCGGTCGGCCTCCTCGTCGGGCGTCAGCAGGTCGAGGAGCAAAGTGGCGAGGCCCGCACGGTTGAGGTCCGCCGCCACCGACCGGTTGCGCGGGCTGCGGCGGCCGCTGCCGGAGCCGTGCGCGAACACCACGACCGCGCCGGCGCCCTCCGGCAGGGCGAGGTCCCCGACCAGCACGGTGCCGCCGGCGTCCACCTCGACCTCGACGGCCCGGACGGGCGGGCGGCCGGCAGGGTCGGCCGCCGCCCGCGCCAGCAGGAAGACGACCTCCTCGTCAGGGGTCTGGGAGAAGTCCTGGTACCACTCGCCGACGGCGCGGAAGGCATGCGGCGTGGCGAGGCACACCACCTCGTCGGCCGCGGAGCCCAGCCGGGCGACGGCGTCCGGCGGGGCCACCGGAACGGCCAGCACCACCCGCGCCGCGCCCTGCGCCCGTACGACCTCGCACGCGGCGGCGGCCGTGGCGCCGGTCGCGATCCCGTCGTCCACGACGATCACGGTCCGGCCGTCCAGGGGCACCCGCGGCCGGTCCCCGCGGAACCGCGCGGCCTGTCGGGCGAGCTCCGCCGCCTCGGCGTGTTCCACCGACGCGATGTCCTGCGGGCCCAGCCGGCTGCTGCGGACGATGTCCTCGCTGACGACGCGGACGCCGCCTTCGCCGATGGCGCCGAAGCCCAGCTCACGATGGTGGGGGACGCCGAGTTTGCGCACCACGACGACGTCGAGGGGGGCGCCGAGCGCGCGGGCCACCCGGTAGGCGACCGGGACTCCGCCGCGGGGCAGGCCCAGGACGACGGGATCCTCCCCCTTCAGGCGCCGGAGAGCTTCGGCGAGCCGCTCACCGGCTTCAGCGCGATGGGTGAACAGCACGATGGCTCACCCCCAACCAGGGGAGACGGAAACCACGTACCCATCTCCTTCGACGCAACCGCATCCCAGGCCGTCCCGCAAGTCGGTCGGCCCGCCCTCCGTGTCGCGGGCCCCGGCGGACGCGTTCCGTTCCGTAGCCGGCGCGACGAACTGGTCCGAATTCGCCGTCCAGTTCGCTGATCGCCGGCGGCTCTTAACGCGTCACCACGAGATGCTTTTCAACCTGCTTTACCTGCACGAAAGCCCTCCGCGGAGGGAGGGCTTCGGGCGGTGCGGAAAGAGTGCCCCCGGCAGGACTCGAACCTGCGGCCAAGTGCTTAGAAGGCACCTGCTCTATCCACTGAGCTACGGGGGCCGGAAAGTGGCCTTGGTGGGCCTGGAGCCTCCGGTGGGGGTGGGGCTGAGGTCCGTGCCGGGTCAAGGATAGGGCTCCGGTTGCCTTGTCCCGGTTGCTTCACTCGCGGGCCACGATGTGGAGGTTCGGTGAAGCGGTCCCGATAATCGCAGGCAGGTGCGATTCTCGCATCGCTTTTGCGCCGCGTCGCCCCTGGTGTTGTGCACTCGTTATGCCTGCGCCCCACTCGTCCGTCGTGCCCAGAATGTCCCACTGGAATCGCGGTCGGCGCGCAGAGGACGTATAAGCTTCAAAAATGGTCCCAAATTGGGCATTCTTCGCATGTGGTGACCTTGGATGTTCGGCCTCAGCTGCTCGATGCCCTGTCCGCCCTGCGCGACCGGGTGGCGTCCGTGCGTCTGCCGCTGCCCCTGCCCGGCGCTCCGCGCGCCCGCCAGACCAGAGCCGAGCTGCTCGCGCAGCTCGACGACTACCTCGTACCCCGATTGCAGGCGCCCGAGGCGCCGATGCTCGCCGTCGTGGGCGGGTCCACCGGGGCCGGTAAGTCCACCCTCGTCAACTCCCTCGTCGGCCGACAGGTCAGCGAAGCCGGGGTGCTGCGCCCGACGACACGCACCCCGGTGCTCGTCTGCCATCCGGACGACCATCACTGGTTCGCCGGAATGCGCGTGCTGCCCGACCTGATGCGGGTCTGGGTGCCGCACGAGGAGGACGAGACGCCGGCCGCCAAATCCCGGGCCCGCGACCGCGGCCCGGCCAACACCCACGCGACCCGCGAGATGCGGATCGAGACCGTTTCCAGCCTGCCGCGCGGGCTCGCCATCCTCGACGCCCCCGACATCGACTCCCTGGTCGTCGAGAACCGCACCCTCGCCGCCCAGCTCATCTGCGCCGCCGACGTCTGGGTGATGGTCACCACCGCCTCGCGGTACGCCGACGCCGTCCCCTGGCACCTGCTGCGCACCGCCAAGCAGTACAGAGCCACCCTCATCACCGTCCTGGACCGGGTCCCGCACCAGGTGCTCGCCGAGGTCTCGCGGCAGTACGGGGCCCTGCTCACCAAGGCCGGGCTGGGCGACGTACCGCGGTTCACCGTCCCGGAGCTGCCCGAGTCCGCCGGCGGGGGCGGGCTGCTGCCGGCCAGCGCCGTCGCCCCGCTGTTCGCCTGGCTCGCCCACCACGCACAGGACCCCGCCGCCCGGCAGCACGCCGTCGGGCGCACCGCACTCGGCGCGCTGGACTCCCTCGCGCGCCGGATGCCGGAGCTCGCCTCCGCCGTCGCCGCCCAGCACGCCGCCGCCGTACGACTCACCTCAGCCGTCGAGGACGCGTACAAACGGGAGGGCAAGCGGGTCCGCAACCGCCTCGACCACGGCGCCGTACTGGCCGGGGACGCACTGACCCGGTGGCGCGGTTACCCGCTCGACACGAGCGCCGACGAACTGCTGGACTCGCTCGCCGAATCCCTCGCCGCGCTCCTCCAATGCGCCGTCGCCGCCGCCGACGAGCGCATCGCCGACGCCTGGCGGCGCGAGCCGGCCGCCGGCGCGGTCGCGCTGCCCGCGCCCGACCGGGAGGCGGGGGAGCGCATCGGCATGGCCGTACGCCGCTGGCGACGGGTCCTGGAGGAACTCGCCGAGGAGGAGGTGGCCAAGAGCGACAGGCAGCCCGCACCCGACCCGGACGGCGTCGCCGCCCTGCTCGTCGCCGCCCTCCTCGGCGGCAAACGGGCCCGGCCCGCGGGGGAGAAGCTCGCCGAACGGATCGGCGCGCAGGCCGCCCTGCGGCTGCGCGACCGGGGCGGGGAACTGGTCGGCGACCACCTCGACCAGGTGCTGCGCGCCGAACGCGACCGCCGGCTCGCCCCGCTGGAGGCGCTCGAAGTGACCCCGGAACCACAGGCCGAGCTGATTGCCGCGCTGTCCGTACTGCAGAAGGAGAGGTGACGCGGTGACCGCCCTGACCGACCGCACCGACGACCGCTGGGACGACGGACTCATCGCGCGCTCGCGCCCCCGGGTCGTCGAAGGGGGCCCGGACGAGGACGGGTACGAGGGCGACGAGGGCGACGACGCCCTCGTCCGGGCCGTCTCCGGCGCGGGCAGCGACGGCGGCAAGTCGACCGCGCCCCCGCTCAGTCCCGAGGGGCACGCCCTGCGGCTGCGCCTCGACGCACTGCGCCAGCTGGTCGGGCTGTCCCGGACCAGGCTCGACGGAAAGACCCTCGCCGAGGCCGGACGGGTACTGGACGAGGCGGCCGCGCGCCGCGGGCTGTCGACCCAGCACACGGTCGTCGCGATCGCCGGAGCCACCGGAAGCGGCAAGTCCACTCTCTTCAATTCACTCGCCGGTGTGCAGATCTCCGAGATGGGGCTGCGCCGCCCGACCACCGCCGCGCCCATCGCGTGCAGCTGGTCGGACGGAGCCGCCGGACTGCTGGACCGGCTGGAGATCCCGGGGCGGCTGCGGCGCCGGCCCCGCGAGACCTCGGAGGCGGAGGCGCTGCGCGGGATGGTCCTCGTCGACCTGCCCGACCTGGACTCCGCGGTCGGCGCGCACCGGGACCACGTGGACCGCGTACTGGCGCTGGTCGACGCCGTGGTGTGGGTGGTGGATCCGGAGAAGTACGCGGACGCCGTGCTGCACGAGCGGTACCTGCGGCCGCTCGCCGGGCACGCGGAGGTGACCTTCGTCGTCCTGAACCAGGTGGACCGGCTGCCCGGGGAGGCCGCCGACCTCGTCATGGACGACCTGCGCCGGCTCCTCGACGACGACGGCATCGCCCTCGGCGAGCACGGCGAGCCCGGCGCCACCGTCCTCGGGCTGTCCGCCCTCACCGGGGAGGGGGTCGGGGAACTGCGCGAACTCCTTGGGCAGTTCACCCAGGAGAAGGGCGCGGCCACCCGGCGGATCTCCGCCGACGTCGACCGCGCGGCCACCCGCCTGCGCCCGCTGTACGTGGCCGACGGGCACCCGGGGCCGGAGATCGGGGAGGCGGCGCGCGCCGAGTTCGAGGACCGGCTCGCCGAGGCGGTCGGGGCGTACGCGGCCGGGCTCGCCGCCGAGCGCGCCTGGCGGCGCAACGCCGGAAAGGCGTGCGGGACGCCGTGGCTGCGACTGTGGCGCTGGTACGAGGGCCGCCGCGCGCCACGCACCCTGGCGGGCCTGGCCGCCCTCGCGGCGATCGGCGGGCGCGGCCCGGCGGTCGCCCAGGCCCCGGTCGAGGAGGAGGTGACCGCGCGTCAGCGCGTGGAGCAGGCCGTACGGGCGGTCGCCGACGAGGCGGTGTCCGGGCTGCCCGACCCGTGGGCGCAGGCGGTCCGCGAGACCGCGGTGCGCGGCGCCGACCGGCTCCCGGAGGCGCTGGACGAGATCGCGGTGACCCTGGGGGCGGCGGTCGCGGTGCCGAGCGTCAAACCGCCGCGGCCCAGGTGGTGGCCGGCGGCGGTGCTGACCCAGGCGGCCATGACCCTGCTGCAGATCTTCGGCGGGCTGTGGCTGGTCGGACAGATCGTCGGGGTCCTGGAACCGAGGTTGCTGCCGCCGGTGCTGCTGATGGTGGCGGGCATCATCGGCGGACCGCTCGTGGAATGGTCCTGCTCGCTCGCGGCCCGGGGGCCGGCGCGGCGCTACGGGCAGGACGCGGAGCGCAGACTGCGACAGGCGGCGGCCGGGTGCGGGCGGGCCCGGGTGCTGGAACCGGTGGCGGCGGAGCTGCTGCGTTACCGGGAGGTGCGGGAGCAGTACGCCACGGTCGCCGCAGGGGGGAGCAGGTTGTCCACAACCCGGCAGTGATCCACAGGCCTGAGCGGGGATCCGCGGCCTGCCCCAGCATGGTGCGTACGCCGTACGGATGGTCCGTACGGCCGGTCCGTGCGGATCCGTACGGACCGGAACCATGGGGGAGGGCGACCGGAATGTACGACACCCAGGTGACACTGGTGGGCCATGTGGCGACGCAGATCGACTACAAGGAGACGGTGAGCGGTCCGGCGGCACGGTTCCGCTTCGCGGTGACGCCACGGTACTTCGACCGGCGCAAGGACGCCTGGACGGACGGACCCACCAGCTTCTACACGGTGTGGGCGCGGCGGACGCTCGCCGTGAACCTCGCCGGTTCCGTATCGGTCGGCGAGCCGCTGGTGGTGCACGGGCGGCTCCGGGTGCGGGAGGACCCGCCCGACGGCGAGGGGAACCGGTGGTTCTCCGCCGAGATCGACGCCACGGCCATCGGGCACGACCTGAACCGCGGGACCGCGGCCTTCCGACGCGTGGTGCGGACGGAGACACCACTGATGGTCAATCAGGAGGCGGCGGTGGTCTGAGTGTTCGAGGTGGATAGGATTCCCCGGTACTCACGGGCACCTGGGTCTTTGGCCCGAAGGGGAAGACTGTGTCGATTGCCGTTCCCGCATCCTCCGCTCCTGATTCCACTCCTGCGTCCTCGCTCGCTCCCGCACCAGCCGCCGCTCCTGTTCCTGCTGCGACTCCTCCCGCGGTTCCTGCCGCGCCTGTCGAACCTCCCGTCGCGGTACGGGGCTCCGCGCGCCGGCCGCTGGCGGTGGCCCTGCTGGCCGCGGCCCTCGCCACCGCGCCGGCGGCGCGGGCGGTCGCCGACTCCGGTCCGGTGGCGCCCAGGTCACCCGAGGGCGCGAGCGCCGTGCTGGACGGGCTGAAGACGTTCGGACAGGCGGTCCTGCGGTCCGGGGACGGCTCGGTCCGGCAGATCCCGGCCGGGCTCTACGAGATGCGGGTCGACGGCGGCGGGATGCTCCAGACCTACGGGGTCGGCGTGACGGGCAACGCCCAGCCGCAGGCCCGGTACACCGAGAGCGGCTGGAGCGGCAGCCCGCTCGCCGGGAACCGGGAGGCGGGCCGGATCCGCTGGGTCCTGGAGCACTCCTACCCGCAGCACAACGATCTGGCCGGGCTCGCCAAGGCGGCCGGGGCCGGGGCCCTCACCGCGCAGAGCGCGGCCGCCGGGACCCAGGTGGCGATCTGGCGGCTGGCGGACGGGGCGCAGGTCGAGGCCGCGGACCCGGCGGCCGAGAAGCTGGCCGACTACCTGCAGCGGGCCGCCGGGCAGCTGCCGGAGCCGCCGGCCTCGCTCGGGCTGGAGCCGGGCGACGTGTCGGGGGCGGTGGGCAGCCGGCTCGGCCCGGTGACCGTGCGGACCGGGGCGCCGAGCGTGTCGGTCATCCCGGACGCGGCGGCCGTCGCGATGGGGGTGCGGGTGGTGGATGCCGACGGGCAGCCGCTCACCACCGCGGTCAACGGGAGCCGGCTGTACTTCGAGGTGCCCGCGGGCACCCGCGACGGGACGGCCTCGGTCACCGTCCAGGGCGTGACCAAGGTGCCGGTCGGGCGGGTCTTCACCGGCGAGCTGCCGGCCCACGCCCAGATCGTGGCCGGCTCCAGCGAGTCCGCGGCCGCCGCCACGGCCAAGGCGGTCTGGCCGCAGCCCCCGGCGACGGCGGTGGGTGACGCCTCGGGCGACGCCGCGAGGTCCGGTTCCGGCTCGGCCGCCGAGCCACTGGGCTCCCAGTCCGCGGCCCTCACGACGACCTCCCCGGACGAGGAGCGGCTGGCGACCAGCGGCAGCTCGGCGGCCACCCCGGTCATCGCCTCCCTGGCGGTGGGTCTGGTGGTCCTGGGCGGCCTGGTGGTGCTGCTGCTCCGCAAGCGCCCGCTGGACGAGGAGGACAGCCCGTAGGGTGGCGAGTTGCCCCGGATTTCGTCGCGGCCGGGCTGCAGGGCACCGCCTCGCACGGCCTCCTCACCGGCGAGTGCATCAAGGGGCTCGACCTGTTCGACGACCTGGGCCTGATCGTGGTCACCGACGAAGAGGTGGGCGTCTTCTGGTCGTTCGGGGCGTACTGACGCCCGCCCGTCCACGCCCGCCCGTTCACGCCCGCCCGTCCACGCCCGCCCGTCCACGGCCGCCCGGCTCGGACGGATGGGCCCGATGGGCCGGGTGGCCGCGTCCGCCGATTCGGATCCGCCGCCCGGGGTAAGGGCAGAAGATGGCTGATCAAGAACTGACCTGGTCCGGCACTTTCGCCTGGTGGGACCGTCGGCTGTTCGACGCGGTGGCCCGGCGGCACTGGCCCGGGGCCGACCGCGTGCTGCCCCGGCTCGGCCGGGCCGCGAACCACGGGGTGCTGTGGGGCGGGGCCGCCGCGGCGATCGCCGTCTTCGGGTCGGCCGGCGCCCGCAAGGCCGCCGTGCGCGGGGTCGCCTCGTTGGCGCTGGCCTCCGCGACCATCAACACCGTCGGCAAGTGGTCCGTACGCCGGCCGCGGCCGCTGCTGGAAGGCGTCCCCCTGACCCGGCAGCTGGCCACGCAGCCGCAGACCACCTCCTTCCCGTCCGGGCACTCCGCCTCGGCCTTCGCCTTCGCCACCGGCGTGGCGCTCGCGTCCCCGGGCTGGGGAGCCGTCCTGGCCCCGGTCGCCGCGTCCGTCGCGTTCTCCCGGGTCTACACCGGGGTGCACTACCCCTCCGACGTGCTCGTGGGCGCCTCACTGGGAGTGGCCGCCGGATTCGTCGTACGCCGCCTCGCCCGGGACGCGCAGGAGGCCCGGGTCGTACCGGGCGACGAGCGGCCGGCCGCCGGGGCCCCCGCGCTGCCCGACGGGGCCGGTCTCACCGTGGTGGTGAACACCGGGTCCGGGACGGCCGCGGTCGCGGGTCTCGACGTACTGCGCACCCGCCTGCCCGCGGCCGAGGTGATCGAGTGCGAGGGCCCGGAACTGCCCGCCACGCTCGCGAAGGCAGCCTCGCGGGCCACCGTGCTCGGCGTCTGCGGCGGCGACGGCACGATCAACGCGGCCGCCACCGCCGCCCTGCGGGCCGGGGTGCCGCTGGCCGTGTTCCCCGGAGGCACCCTCAACCACTTCGCGATGGACCTCGGCCTCGCCGGGACCGAGGCCACCTGCCAGGCCCTGGCCGACGGGCAGGCCGTCCGCGTCGGGGTGGGCCGCTTCTCCCCGGGACCCGACGGCGAGAGCGGCTACTTCCTGAACAACTTCAGCATCGGCGCCTATCCGGAGCTGCTGGGCCACCGGCTGCGCTGGGCCCCGCGCATCGGCGGCGGCCCGGCCGCGCTGCTGGCGGCCTGGCGGGTGCTGCGCGCCCGGCGGCCCGTGCGGCTGCGGCTGGCCGGACGGCCGCGGAGCGTGTGGCTGCTCTTCGCGGGCAACGGCACCTACCACGGCACCGGGCCCACCCCCCGCCGCCGCGACAACCTCGGCGAGGGCCTCCTCGACCTCCGGCTCGTCCACGGCGGCGGCCGCCCCGGCCCCCGGCTGCTGGCGGCCGCCTTCACCGGCCCGCTGAGCCGGTCCCCCGTCCACGTCGCCACCCGACTGCGCAGCCTGCGCATCGGGGACATCCCGGCGGGCACCCCGCTCGCCTACGACGGCGAGCACGCCGAGGCACCCACCGCGCTCGTCCTCGACGGACTGCCCGACGCGCTGACCGTCTACCGCCCCCGCTGACCGGGCGGCCCGGGCCGCCGCGCGGGTGCGCGGGTCAGGAGTCGGCCGGTCCCGGATCCACCCCCAGGTCGGCCCGCATGATGCCGCGCATGTTCTTCCAGCGGTCCCCCAGCCGCAGCAGCTCGGCCTGTATCTCCTCGAACGACCAGCCGGGCTGCGGGTTGCCTTCCGCCAGCAGCAGGATGCGGCGGTACGCACCGGCCAGGGTCCCCGTCATCGAGTCCAGCTCCCGCAGCACCGGGTCCGAAGCGACCATCTGGGCCTCGGCGAAGGCGGTGTGCATGGAGTGCCGGGTCTCCTCCAGATCGGCCCGCGCCGACACGGTGGCCTCTGCCTTGTGGACGAGCCACAGGTACTTCATGAGCTCGATGCGGTAGCGCCGGTAGCCGGAGTTCGCGGTGACGTAGCAGGCGCGCCGCTTCTCCACCTCCGCCGCGCGCTGCTCCCGTACCCACTGGGCGTCGGCCGCCCGCTGCTGCCGTTCGAACTGCTCCGTCTGTACGCGTGCGAGCACGCGCTGCGAGAGGATCGGGGCGAGCAGGGTGCCGGTCACCGCGACGATCGCGCCGGCGAGCGCGAGCAGCGCGTTGTTCACATGGACCTCCGAAACGGCAGACGGAGGCCGCACCCCCGCGTTCCCCGCCATCCTGCCCGGCCCCCCCGCGGACGCCGACGCCCGTCCCTTGCTCCCGCGCCCGCTATCGGCCGTTCTCCACGCCCAGATCGGCCCGCATGGCGCCGAGCATGCGTTCCCACTGTTCCCAGAGCCGGCCGAAGTCCGTGCGGATCTCCTCGAAGGATCCGTCCGGATCGGGGTTCCCCTCTTCCAGACACATGATCCGTCGGTAGGTCTCCGACAGGGTCTTCGTCATGTCGTTCAGCTCGACCAGGACGCTGCCGGAGGCCACCATCTGGGCCGCGGCGAAGACCGAGTGGTGATCGCGTCGGGCGTCCTCGACCGCGTCCCTCGCTTCCGCGGTCACCGCGCCCTTGTGGACCAGCCACAGAAAGTTCATCAGGTGGGTCCGGTACCGGCGGAAGGCCGCGTTGACGTTCGTGTAGCCCTCGCGCCGGCGGGCGAGTTCGGCCACCTCCTGCTCCCGCAGCCATTGCGCCTCGGCCACCCGCTGCTCACGTGTGAACTGCTCCGCCTGAATGCGGGCCAGCATGCGTGGCGACAGCACGGAGGCTATGAGGGTGCCTGCGACACCCACCACGGCCACCGCCAACGCGATCAGCGTGTTTCCCACCGAATCCCCCCGAGCATCCCTGTCCGTCCGTCCTGCCAGGGGCATCCTGCCCCGGCGCGAGGCGGTGGCCACCCAGGGTTCTGCCCCATGGACGATGACCGACAGTGACCGACAGTGACCGCCGGTCAGGCGGCCCTGCGGCGGTCGGGTGCCTTTCGCGTCTTCACGCCGGTGACGACGAGCGCCAGCCCCAGGGCGACGATGCCGAGGTACGCGGTGGACGGAAGGTCGACGATCTTGTGCAGCCAGCCCCACTCCGTGCCGAAGAAGGTCTGCGAGGCGAAGCTGACGAGCCCCTGGGCTCCTACGACGTAGCCGATGCTTTCGAGGGTGTATCCGATGGTTGTTCGCACGGATCAACCCTCTCGCGGTGGTGCCGCAAGATCGTCCTCCGCAAGGTCGAAAACGCGGTAGGCCGAAGGATGCAGTCCCGTCCCGGGCCGTCCCCGGGCCGTCCGCCGGCCGACGGAGGGCCGTCCGCGGCTACCGATGACGACCGGTGGTGACCGGAGCGTGAGACCGGTCCCCGGGCCGCGCCCCAGCTCAGGGGGCCGGACCATACGCGTTTCCCCCGAGGTATGGACGCCTGGCAAGATGGGGTGTATCTGCCCACCATCGATCTGCCGGACGGTTTCTCTTGGCTGAGTTCATCTACACCATGCGCAAGACGCGCAAGGCGCACGGCGACAAGGTGATTCTTGATGACGTCTCCTTGAACTTCCTGCCCGGCGCGAAGATCGGTGTGGTCGGCCCCAACGGCGCCGGTAAGTCCACCGTTCTGAAGATCATGGCGGGCCTGGAGCAGCCGTCCAACGGTGACGCGTTCCTGTCGCCCGGCTTCACCGTCGGCATCCTCATGCAGGAGCCCAAGCTCGACGAGTCGAAGACCGTCCTGGAGAACGTCCAGGACGGCGCCGCCGACACCATGAAGAAGCTCAAGCGCTTCAACGAGGTCGCCGAGCTCATGGGCGTCGAGTACACCGACGCCCTCATGGACGAGATGGGCAAGCTGCAGGAGGACCTGGACCACGCCAACGCGTGGGACCTGGACGCCCAGCTGGAGCAGGCCATGGACGCCCTGGGCTGCCCGCCCGGCGACTGGCCTGTCACCACCCTCTCCGGTGGCGAGAAGCGCCGCGTGGCGCTCTGCAAGCTGCTGATCGAGGCCCCGGACCTGCTCCTCCTCGACGAGCCCACCAACCACCTCGACGCCGAGTCGGTGAACTGGCTGGAGCAGCACCTCTCGCAGTACAAGGGCGCCGTCGTGGCCGTCACCCACGACCGGTACTTCCTCAACAACGTCGCCGAGTGGATCCTCGAGCTCGACCGCGGCCGCGCGCACCCCTACGAGGGCAACTACTCCACCTACCTGGAGAAGAAGGCCACCCGCCTCAAGGTCGAGGGCCGCAAGGACGAGAAGCGCCAGAAGCGCCTCAAGGAAGAGCTGGAGTGGGTCCGCTCCAACGCCAAGGGTCGCCAGACCAAGTCCAAGGCCCGTCTCGCCCGCTACGAGGAGATGGCAGCCGAGGCGGACAAGATGCGGAAGCTGGACTTCGAGGAGATCCAGATCCCGCCGGGCCCGCGTCTGGGTTCGATCGTGGTCGAGGTCAACAACCTCTCCAAGGCGTTCGGTGACAAGGTCCTCATCGACGACCTGTCCTTCACGCTGCCGCGCAACGGCATCGTCGGCATCATCGGCCCGAACGGCGCCGGCAAGACCACGCTCTTCAAGATGCTCCAGGGCCTTGAGCAGCCGGACTCCGGCACCGTCAAGGTCGGCGAGACCGTCAAGATCAGCTACGTCGACCAGTCCCGCGCCAACATCGACCCCAAGAAGACCCTCTGGGCGGTCGTGTCGGACGAGCTGGACTACATCAACGTGGGCCAGGTCGAGATGCCGTCCCGCGCGTACGTCAGCGCCTTCGGCTTCAAGGGTCCGGACCAGCAGAAGCCGGCCGGCGTCCTGTCCGGTGGTGAGCGCAACCGCCTCAACCTGGCGCTGACGCTCAAGGAGGGCGGCAACCTGCTGCTCCTCGACGAGCCCACCAACGACCTCGACGTCGAGACCCTGTCCTCGCTCGAGAACGCGCTGCTGGAGTTCCCCGGTGCGGCCGTGGTCATCTCCCACGACCGCTGGTTCCTCGACCGAGTCGCCACGCACATCCTGGCGTACGAGGGCGAGTCCAAGTGGTACTGGTTCGAGGGCAACTTCGAGTCGTACGAGAAGAACAAGGTCGAGCGTCTCGGTGCGGACGCTACCCGCCCGCACCGTGCCACCTACAAGAAGCTCACGCGAGGCTGAGGTCGCCGTCATGGCCAGACACCACTACCGGTGCCCCCTGCGCTGGGCGGACATGGATGCCTTCGGGCACGTCAACAACGTCGTCTTCCTCCGTTACCTGGAGGAGGCGCGGATCGACTTCATGTTCCGTCTGGCACCGGGGGAGGGCAGTGAGTCCTTCACGGGCGGGTCCGTCGTGGCCCGCCACGAGATCGACTACAAGCTGCCCCTCGTGCACCGTCACGAGCCGGTCCTCATCGAGTCCTGGGTGACCCGGATAGGCGCCGCGTCCCTGACCATCCGCTACGAGGTCAAGGACGAGGCGACCGAGGACGCGCCCGAGACGGTCTACGTGCGCGCCGAGACCGTGGTCGTGCCCTACAACCTCGCCGAGGGGCGGCCCCGCCGCATCACGGCCGAGGAGAGGCGCTTCCTCGAGGAGTACCTCGACGAGCCCGTCCCGGCGTCCTCGACCGGATCCCTCGCGGCATGAACGACCAGCTGCGCTTCGCCGATTCCGGGGAGGCGGCGGACCTCGCCGCCTTCCTGGGCCGGCTGGTGCACTACGACCGCGCCGCCGCCGTACGCCTCCAGGCGGGCGGCGGCGCGCTCGCCGTCTTTGGGCCGCCGCCCGCCCTCGACATCCTCGCCATCCGTACGGTGCGGCTCGCCGCGCCCGTCGCGATGCCGCTGGACCTGACGGTGTCCGCCGGTGAGCTGCTGGAGTCGGTGGACGAGGCCTCGGCCGAGGCCACCGTGCCCGGTCCGGTCACCGGACCGCCGTGGGCCGGGGTGCTCCCGCCCCGAGGCGGCTGGCGGCAGGTTCCGGGGCTGCCCGGCCCCGAAGCGATGGCAGCGGCCGTGGCCGCCGCCGTCGCCGAGTTCCGGGCCCGGGACGAAGCCCTGCCCGTGCAGCACCGGACCCGGTCCGAGCGTGACCGTATCGGCCGTGAGATCTGGTCCCGCACCCTGGGCGACACCGAACTCCCGCTGCGCGCCGTGCACGCCGCGCAGTCCCTGGGCTTCCTGCGACCGGTACGGGCCGCCGTGCCCGCCCCCGCACCCCTGCCCGACGCCCCCGCCCCCGTGGCGCTGCTCGCGGCCGGGACCTGGCTGCGGCTGCGCACCCCGTACGGATCCGTCGCCATGCGCCGCCCCGGCGTCACCGGCGGCCTGGGCGCCCTTCAGGTCCGGCCGGTCTGATCCCCCGAGAGTCCGCTAACCCGCCGTGTTGATCATGGAGGCGGCGGCGTACGTCAGGTACTTCCACAGCTGCGCCTCGTGCTCCGGCGCCAGGCCCAGCTCGTCCAGCGCGACCCGCATGTGCCGCAGCCACGCGTCGTGGGCGGCGGCGTCCACCTGGAACGGGGCGTGCCGCATCCGCAGGCGCGGGTGACCGCGGTGCTGGCTGTAGGTGGTCGGACCGCCCCAGTACTGCATCAGGAACAGCGTGAACCGCTCCTCGGCGGGCCCCAGGTCCTCCTCCGGGTACATCGGGCGCAGCAGCGGGTCCTCCGCGACCCCCTCGTAGAAGCGCCGGACGAGGCGGCGGAAGGTGTCCTCGCCGCCCACCTGCTCGTAGAAGGTCTGCTCCTGAAGCGTGCCCCGCGGAATCTCATTCACCCGACCATCGTCTCAGACGCCCGGATCCAGGACCGAGGTCCTAGGACCGTCCCCAAGGCCCCCACGGCCCCCAGCGCCCCCTGAGCTCTCCAGAGCCCTCCAGAGCCCTCCTGCGCCCCACGAATCCCTCGCGTTCGCACGCGGCGGCCCGGCGCAGGACAGTGGAGGCATGGCCGCACACACCGCGCACACCGAGACACGGGACCTGCGGGAGACCGCGCACGCCGCCCAGGTGCGGGAGCTGACCGCCGCCGGGGTGCTGGAGGATCCGCGCTGGCGGGCGGCCTTCGCGGCCGTGCCCCGGCACGTGTTCGTCCCGTACTTCTGGACCGGCCGCGGCGCCGGTCACGAGCGGCTCTGGGCGCAGGATCCCGACCCCGAACGCCGGGCCCGCTGGCTGCGCGGGGTCTACGTCGACACCCCGCTGGCGACGCGGATGCGGGACGGCCGGCAGGTCTCCTCCAGCAGCCAGCCCTCCCTGATGGCGAAGATGCTGGCCGCCCTGGACGTACGCGACGGCGACGACGTCCTGGAGATCGGCGCGGGCACCGGCTACAACGCGGCCCTGCTGTGCCACCGGCTCGGCGAGGAGCACGTCACCACCGTGGACCTGGACGAGGAGATCACCGAGTCCGCGCGGACCCACCTGGCCGAGCTCGGGTACCGGCCGGTGGTGGTCGCCGGGGACGGGGCGCGCGGCTGCCCGGCCCGGGCCCCGTTCGACCGGATCATCGTGACCTGCACGCTCCCGCTGATCCCGCACACCTGGCTCGGCCAGTGCCGGCCCGGGGCGCGGATCCTGGCGCCGCTCTCGACCGGTCTGATCGCGTTGACCGTCCGGGACGCCGGTTTCGCCGAGGGTAATTTCCTGCACACCTCGGCGTATTTCGTCCCGCTGCGCGGGGCCACGGCCGCCCCACCGTCCGACCCGGCCGGTTTCGGGTACGGGCTTCCGTACGAGCTGGTGGAGAACGAGCGCTTCCAGTTCATGCTCGTCCTGACCGCGGGCGTGCTGCACCCCCGCGAGGCCCTGGACCTGTGGCGCCGCGAGGGCCGCCCGGCCAGGGAACGCTTCGGGGTCTCGGTGAGCGCGGACGGCCAGTGGTCGTGGCTCGACGATCCCCAGGGGCCGTACGTGTGGCCCCTGGGGGAGGGGTGAACCGAGGGCCGGATCAGCCGCGGCGGATCGTGATCGTCGTCCAGGCGCCCACGTGGACCCGGTCGCCGTCGGCGAGGGGGACCGGGACGTAGGGCTGGATCGGCTCCTCGCCGCCGTTGATGGTGGTGCCGTTGGTGGAGTTCTGGTCCACCACCGCCCAGCTGAGGTCGGGCTGCTGGACGAGTACCGCGTGCTGGTGGGAGACGCCCGGGTCCTCCGGGGGCACCGACAGGTCGATGTCGGGGGACTCGCCCGTGGAGGCGCGGCGACGGCCGATGGTGATCTGCCCGCCGGACAGCGGAAGGTGCTGCTCCGGGGAGTAGGCGGGCAGGTTGAGCCCGGCGGCCTCGGGGCCGCTGCGCTGCATCATCGCCATGAAGTACGAGCGGTCGGGGCCGACCGTCGCGTTCCAGGCGCCCCCGCCCTGGGGCGGGAAGGGCTGGTGCTGCGGCGGAGGCTGCTGCTGGTACTGCTGCTGGGGCGGCGGTCCCTGCTGCTGGTACTCCTGCTGGTACTCCCGCTGCTGCGGCGGCGGGGGCTGCTGCTGGTACTGGGGCTGCGGGGCCTGCTGGTACTCCAGCGGCTCGTGCGCGGGCGGCGGCAGCAGCCAGTCGTCCTCGCGCTGGAGCGGTTCGGCCGGCCGGTTGACCCGGGACGGCCGCGAACCCTGGTACTCGAAGTGGTCCTGGGAGTAGGCCCCGGGAGCGGGCACGGGCGGCGGCGGCGTACCGCGCCCTCCGGCACCTCCGGCACCTCCGGCGCCACCACCGACGCCGACACCCGTCGCCTGGGGGCCCGGGTCCGGGACCGGCGGCGCGTACGAAGTCGAGGTACGGGTGAGGTAGTTGTAGCGACATTCCTCGCAGAACGGCGCCATGGCTTCGCGCGGGGTCCGGCACTGCGGGCAGAGCTCGGCCTGGGCGGTCGGTTCACCGGCGGTCGGGGGGAAGCCGTAGCCGTAGGAAGGCACCGGAGGCGGTCCCTCCGAGGCAGCCATGCGATGGCCGCAGACCTCGCACCAGTCGTCGGACGCGGACTGGTGCCCGTTCGGGCAGGTCGGCATGGCGGCGCTTCCCCCTTCTTCTCCCTGCGTCATCACGTCAGGTCTCAGGTCTTCTTCACTCGGACGGTCTGCGTCGAACGCGTATCGAGAGTCATCTCGTCGGCGTCGGCGACCTTCGCTTTCAGCCGCACAGTACCCGCCACCGCGTCCACCACATCCACCACCTTCGCCAGGAGTCGTGCTGTGTCGGCGTTCCCGGAGGAACTCGCCAGTTGTACCGCACGCCCCAGCTTGGCCGTGGCACCACCGACATCGCCCATTTTGCGGGCTTCCAGGCCCTGCTGGATAGCCTCCGCCAGCTCCGCCTGCCCGGTGTAGTGGGCGACCTGCGCGTTGATGGCGGTGGACGCCGCCAGATCGTTCGTCCACACCGCGCGCACCAGGCCCTGGGCCAGGACGGTCGGCTTCTCCTCCGGCCCGCCCGCCGTGGCCGGCAGCACGAGCGTGGCGCGGGCGGCGAGCATCTCCTGGCCCACGGTGGCCGTGGGTACGCGGACGCACACGTGGTACTCGCGGGACTCGTCGCCCCACGACCCGGTCGGGTAGTCACCGGCGCGCGGACCCGCCTCGGTGCGGCGGTCGGTCAGGTCCTGGAGGACGGGAGCCACCTGCTTGACGTACTGGATCTCCACGCCGACCGGGGTCCACAGGCGCAGCGCGACGTCCGCGACCTCCTTGCCCATGACGTTCTCCATCATGCGCGTGAAGTCCTCGGCGAGGTGGGCGGGGTCGGCCACGATGTCGGCGGAGCCGAGCAGCGCGTTCGCGATCCCGGTGACCTCCTTGACGTCCCAGTCGGTGCCCACCCCGCGGGCGTCGCAGGTGAAGCGGCCCGCGCAGGCGTCGAGGGTGGCGCGGAGCACGGCCGGCTCCTCGTGCTCGTTGCGGCCGTCGGTGAGCAGGACGCCGTGCCGGATGGCGGCGGTGGAGCCGCGCAGCAGGCCGTCGGCGAGGCGCAGCCAGGTGCCGATGGCGGTGCCGCCGCCGGAGCTCAGCCCGCGCAGGGCCTCCTTGGCCCGGTCGCGGGTGGTGGCGTCCGCGACCGCGAGGCGGCCCTGGCCCGGGTATACCTCCTTGGCCACGTGCGTACCGGCGATCACGGCGAAGGCGGTGCCGTCGCGCAGGGTGTCGATGGCGGCCGCCGTGGCCTCACGGGCGCCGCGCATCTTGTCCGGCGGGTACTCCATGGACCCCGAGCAGTCGACCATGAGCACCACGGCCGCCGTGCCGTCGGCGACCGGTGCGCGCGTGGCGGTGGCACCGCCGGTGGCGGTGACCGTGACGATGGCGTGGACGTCCCGTCCGCCCTCGGGGAGGAACTCGTTCTGGTACACCTCCACGCTGAACCGTGGGGCACTCGGCTTGGCGAAATTCGCCATCGGTTGGACTCCTAGGGTGCTCGGGCAGGCGGGTCAGACCTGCGGGCGCGCTTCCACTTCCTATTCCGGTCCTGCCGCCGGGCCCGGCTCCGCATCCGGTCCCGGTTCCTGCTCGGGTTGCGTGGCGAACGGCACGATCGCCACGGTGACGTTGTCGTGGCCACCGCCGTCGAGTGCGTACCCCACCAGTACCTGGGCGCTGTGCAGCGGGCGGGTCGCGGCATCGGCGGGAACCACCTGGGCCATCTCCCGCGCGGATTCCGCGTAGTTCCACAGCCCGTCGGTGCAGACCACCACCACCCCCGGGTGGTCGGGCTTGAAGGTCGCGGTGTGCGGTTCGAGGTCGTACGCGTCGGCCCCCAGCCAGCCGGTGATGGCGTGCGCGCGGACGTCCGCGTAGGCCTCGGCCTCACCCATCAGACCGGCGGCGACCATCTGGGCCGCCCAGGAGTCGTCCTCGGTGAGGCGGCGGGGCAGGGCGGCACGGTCGTCGGGGATCCAGTAGGCACGGCTGTCGCCCACCCAGCCGATGGTCAGCAGGCCGCCGCTGACGACGGCGCCGACCAGGGTGCAGGCGGGGGCGTTCTGCGCGCCCGGGGTCTCCGGAGCCAGGGCGTTCACCGCGTCGGCGGCGGCCAGGATCGCCTCGTGCATGGCCTCCTGCGGGTGGGCGCCGCGGGGGAGCGCTTCGAGCAGTGCCTCGTTGGCGGCGACGGCGGCGGCGGCCGAGGCCTCGTCGGGGCGACTGGCGGAGGAGACGCCGTCGCAGACGATGGCCACGGTGGCGGCGGAGCCACCCGGCAGGGCGGTGGCCGCCACGGCGAACGAGTCCTCGTTGCGGTGGTGGCGCAGCCCCCGGTCGGTGACGGCGGCGACGCTCCCGAGCTCCTCCTCGATGTGGTCGCGCTCGCGGGGCTGCGCGTGCCCGCAGTGCTCGCAGTACCCGTCGGTGTCGACGTGCCCGGCGCGGCAGGCGACACAGGTCTTCCCGCCTTCCGGGGCCGGGGCCGGTGCCGGGGCCGCGGGCGGGGGCTGCGGGGCGCCGTACGCCGGTTCCTGGGCGGACTCGGCGCCGTAAGGGTTCTCGCCCGTGGGGTGGTGCCCGCTCCCGTCGGGCGGACTACCGCCCCCGGGGAGGTCGTACCGGGCCCTCGGGGCGTCGCCCGCGGAGCCGTACGGGTGCTCCGCCGCGCCCCACGGGGTGCCTTCCGGCGGGGTGCCGGTGCCGTACGGGTTCCCGTGGCCGGAGGCCGCGTAGGTGGCTCCGGTTGGGCCCTGCCGCGGCTCCGGTTCGGGCTCCGGTTCCGATTCCGTCGGGGTGGCGGCCCAGTCGGCCGGGTCGCCGACCAGCGTCGGCGCGGCCGCGGTCACGCTGCCCCAGCCGGGGGCGGGCTCGGCGGCGGCGTGCGAGGTGCCGGGGGCCGCGCTCCCGTAACCGCCCGCGCCCGCCCCGGCGCCGGCCGGCCGGGCCACAGACGCCGGAGGCGTTGGTGGTGCCGGTGGGATGGGGATGGTCGGATGGTCCACGGCGGCCGGGGGCGGAGCGCTCACGGCGTAACCGCAGACGCCGCAGAAACGGTCACCCTCCTCCAAGGGTTCCGCGCAGCTGGGGCAGCCCGACAGCCGATGCATCGACATCACTCACACCCACGTCCGGGGACGGAAACGGTTTGCCCGCTCCACCAGTTCGATCCTCTCCTCGCCACGCCGCGCCAGCCGTGCGAGGACGCGGTACGAGCGCTCCAGTCCGAAGCGCAGGCCCCGCTCGTCCAGTTGACTGCCGAGCAGCGAGGTCCGGCCGGGGTCGGAACCCCGGCCACCCGACAGTACCCAGTCCAGGGCCGAGCCCAGAACCTCCGTCGCGAGCCGCTCCTGCCGCTCCGGGTCCAGCCCGAACCGCCGCAGGGCCTCCACCTGGTCCGCTGCCGCCGTCAGGTCGGCCAACAGCGGCTCCTGCGGGGACCGGTCGCGCAGACGTGCGCGTACCGCCGCCACCCGCGCGGCGGTGTAGTGGATGGACGCCTCCGGCACGGATTCCAGCGTGCGCACGGCCGCGTCCCGGTCCCCGGCGGCCAACTGGACCCGGGCCAGCCCGAAGGCCGCGCTCACGAATCCCGGGTCGGTGATCCACACCAGGCGGTAGTACTCGGCGGCGTTGTCCAACTGGCCCAGCACCTCCGCGCACAGCCCGAGGGCCAGCTTCGGCGCGGGCTCGCCCGGGAAGGCGTCGTAGATCGCGTCGAAGGACAGGGCCGCTATCTCGTCGTCACCGGTGACCAACGAGGCGATGCCACGGGCCCACACGACCCGCCAGTCGTCCGCGTGCCGGGCCTCCAGATCCGCCAGGGTGCGTCCGGCCGCGGGCAGTTCACCCAACTCCAGGTGGGCCCGCAGCTCCCGCAGCCGCAGCTCGGCCGAGTCGGCCGGTGCCGCGCTCAGGGCGCCCAGCAGGTCGCCCGGCGCGGAGGCCAACAGACCGGTCAGGAAACCGGCGTTCGGGTCGGTCGAGTCCACCAGCGGTACGGGCAGCGCCAGTGCGGTGTCGCGGGCGTCGAGGGTCGCCGCTCTCGCGGAGGACCGCTCCGGGGACCGGAGCACGGGTACGGGTGCGACCCCCGCGCCCTGGAACGCGGCGGGCGGCGCGGGCCGCGGGCCCGGCACCGGCGCGGCCGTCACGTGCGTGGCGGTGCTGCCGAGCCCGGGCGCACCCCCGGCCTGGTTCCCGGGTCCGGCCGTCGC
>NZ_JBGBPT010000088.1:0-37495 GCF_041106355.1 Streptomyces sp. BF23-19
CACACCATCGCGAACGGCCAAAACCTCACACCGGTCACGGCCAACCAGGACGTTGCAGCAAGATCGTGTTACGAGCTGTAAGAGAGCAGTCGGGCACGTGGTGACAGCAGCAGTTCGGTGAAGCGCACGGCTGATCGTCGTTTCCACTCCTGCAAGTGAAGACCTCATTCAGGATCTGGCCTTCCGTGCCGACGAGGGCTCCGGCACGCCATGCACACGCCGATCAAGAGGTATGGCACAGCGTCTCGCGTGCTGCCGCTCATAGCCGCGCAGCTTCCCATCGCCGTCTTCTGGCTCCTCCCCCACGACCGCGACACCGTCCCGAACGGCCTCTACGCGTCCGGCGCCCCCGCCGAAGCTGTCGACCCGACCACGCTGACGGCCGGGAGCAAGGGCCGGAAGACCCAACGGTCGGAGAAGCCGGCGCAAGCCGCCGACGTCTAACACCTTCGACCGAGACTCCGAAAACGAGAGTAAATGTCTGACCTTCGGTCGCTTCAGTCGCTGACATTCCGTCGAAGTGGCTCTGACCTGCAATTTCATGCGAGCGACTGAAGCGATATTGCCGGTGGAGGATCGGAGTCGACGTAGCGATGAGACCCGAACCGAGCGCTCGCCGGGACGCCTGTCTTCGACATTCTCACCGCCCGCCAGGAGCACGGTGACCTGGTCCGCATCCGGCATGAGGACGGCTCAGCCCGCTGATCGTAGGGCGCCGCACGCCCGCCGAGCAGCTGCAGGCGATTACGGCGATGGACGACCGCTTCGATCACTCCGAGTTCCAGGAGCGCCACGAGGAGCAGATCGAGGCGTACAGGCCGCCGAGCGGCAGATCCGGCTGAAGCCCGCGCGGCGACGGCAGCCCGCTCGACGGCAGCGTCGATCTACTCGTCCGTGACGCCCGCGGCAGTCGGGACCGGGATCGTATCGGCTGGGCTGATCTCGCCGGGCCACCATATCTGGTGCATGGCGACTCGGAGCCGGGCCACGTACGGCGGCTGGCTCTCACCGTACCGCCCTTGCCAGAGCCTGCAGGGCCCAATTGGTGCGGCTTACGAGTGGCAGGTGGAAGGGGAGGAAAGCGATGCTGACCTCGCGGGAGGTGTCTTCGTTGGCGTGCAGGACGAAGTTCGTGGCGAGTCCCGAAGTCGTTGCCCCGGGCCGGCCGCTCGAAGTTCGGGTGTTCTGCAAGCTTCACCAAGGCCTGGCGAAGATGTCGGAGAAGCCGTTCTGGCGGACAAAGGGCAGTACTGCTGCTTTGGTGCCCCGCCAGGTGAGGTAGCTGATCAGCTGGTCCAGGGTCCTGGTAATGGTCTGCGGCCCCTTCCAGAACTTGCACCGGTTCCACACCGTCCACGCCCCGAACGCGCGTGCAGGTGAAGCGGCAACAGCTGAGGACCCCGGCGGTCATGCCACCGAGGTCCTCAGCATTGCTGGCTCATCTGCCGGTTCCGTATTCGGCTGAGCGCTCCTGCTTTCAGTCGGCCTTGGGCCGCCAAGTCGAGGCCAGCACCGAGGCTGTACGGCCACCGCCCCACCAAGCCGCGAGAGCCGTTGCGAGGGTGCCGAGCGCCACGGCGGCCACCAGTGGTCCTGAGATGGTGATCCCCTGGTCGGCGTCCAGGGCCGGGAGTGACAGCCCCACGTACGCGGCGATTCCGATCAGCCCGGCAGTGATGAGAGGGACTCCCAGGAACCAGGCGGCGGCGCGTTGGAAGATGCGCTGGTCGCCGCTGAGGATGGCGAGTGGGGCCAGGGCTCGGCCTACGTCCAGGAATTCGGCGAAGGCCGCTGCCAGGATGGATCCGACGAGGATGAGCGTGCCCAGGACGCTGAGGAAGGGAACCCAGCGTGACTGGTAGGCAAGGTCGAAGGAGCTGCCGCTGGCTTCGGCGAGTGTGAGTACGTTGGCCTTGGTACTGAGGTCCCTGTGGGCTGTCCGCTTCACCGCCGGCACGTCCAACGGCTGGTCCGGGGCGTTGAAGACGGCCAGCCAGAGGGTGCCGTTGGGCTCGACCTTCTTGAGTGGGCCGGTTCGGACGATCGCCGGCGTGGGGCCGAAGAACAGAAAGTTCAGGCTGCGGAATCGTTCGTCGAGGTTCCCGTACGCGACCTCGGCCTGCGTGCCTGTCGCGGGGCAGGGCAGGCCCATCGCTTGCAGATCCGGGCAGGGGGCCTGGATGATCCTGGCGGAGCTGTCCTGTGTGTGCCCATAGGACACCACGTGCGCCCCAGCTGGAAGCTGCTTGAGGAACGGGCCGTCCAGGTGCGCCCGGGCCGAGGCTTGGATGCCTGCCATGGTCTGGCCCGCTTTGGAGTCCAGTTGGTCCAAGTTGCCGGAGATGCTGGCCATGGAGCTGCCGATGACCCCTGCCTGACCGATCAGTCCGACGCCGATGACCAGCGAGGCGATCAGCCGGATCAGTCCGGCGGGGCGGGCGGTGAGGGTCCGGACCGCGATGAGCCTCGCGGGGTCGCCGCTTTTTCTCGCGGCCTGGGTGAGGCGGGGAGCGAGGCGGAGGAACAGCCATCCCAGGACGCTGGGCAGCAGGATCCACACGGCGGTGACCGAGGCGAGGTAGAGCAGAGTCCCGCGGCGGCGATCACCGAGCAGGGACTGGGCGGTGAAGACGAGGAGCACCAGCGCGGGGAAGAGTGCCACGGCGAGTTTGCGTTGGAATCCGCCGCGGGAGGCTGTGGGGCGGGTGGAGCGGCTGCGGCGTGCGGCCAGTGGGCGCTGCAGCGCGGTGATGATGTACATCAGCGGGGCGGCGGCCAGGGCGGCGGCCAGCAGGGTAGGGACCGCTGTGCGCATGTCCTGGGCGGAGAGCAGATAGTTGATCCACGGCAGCCTCAGGTCGCCGATCATCAGGGTGGCTGCGGCTGCCGTACCCAGCAGGCCGCCGACTGCCACCGGCACGAGGACGCTGCCGGCATCCATCCACAATCGGGCGACCGGGCCGGCGCCGAGGGTGCGCAGGAGCGCGTCGCGGCGATCGCGCGAGGTGGACGCGGTCCGTGCGGCGAGGAAGGCGAACGTGAAGGCCGGTGCCGCGAGAAGGATGGCGATGAGGGTGTGGATCTCCCAGGCGGCCTGGACGATCTGCAGGTCGCCGGACCCTCCGGACGGCCCGCCGAACGAGGTGACGGGTACGAGCTTCGCCGTTTGCGCCATTTCTTCGGTGGGGCGGACATAGACGAACCGCTCACCGGGGCTGGCAAGTCCCTCGGCGCCGATGATCCCGCCCGGGTCACCCCAGCGGTGCCGGAAGTCCTCCGAGGCAGGCCCCTCGGCAAGGGCTGGTGAGATGACCGCCGTGCCGGGCTCGGGCCATGATCGTAGTCCGGGCGGGAGCGGGGCGTCAGGGGTGAGCGGGACGATGATGTTGACGCTGAACTGCCGCCCCCGGTACTGGTCCCAGTAGCGGCCGAAGAGCACCTTGCCCTCTTGCCCGTCTACGGCCGACAGCGGTGCACGGGCAGCTCCCCGGCTCTCTCGCCCGTCGTAGGTCGCCCAAGCAGCGACGAACGCCGTGGCTGCGAGGGAGAGCGCGAGCGTCGCGAAGAGCAGCGCCAGGAACCGGGTGTGCCCGCCGTGCGAGGACCGTCCGGCTGTGCGGCCGATGCGCAGCATCTGGCCTCGCATGCCCGGGGTGGTCATCGCGTGTCTCCCGGTGTCTGCACCATCTTCTGGACCAGGCGGCCATCGTGGAGATGGAGGACCACGTCGGCGCGGGCGGCGACTTCGGCGTCGTGGGTCGCCAGCAACATTCCGCAGCCGCGCTGTGCGGGCAGTGCGAACATCAGATCGCACACCTGGAGTTTGGTGGCGTGGTCCAGGGCGCCGGTCGGTTCGTCCGCGAGCAGCAGAGCGGGCGAGCCGATGAGCGCCCGAGCGATGGCCGTGCGTTGCCGCTCCCCGCCGGAGAGGTCAGCGGTGGGCGTCTGACCGACGGGTACACCGAGATCACCCAGCAGGGATTGCGCCTGTTCGTATGCGGTGTCGCGTTCCGTGCCCGCAAGCAACGCGGCGATGGCGACATTCTCCACAGGTGTGAGTTCGGGCAGGAGTTCACCGAACTGGAACACCATGCCAATCCGCTCCCGGCGGAGTCGGGCCAGAGCGGGACCGCGGAGTCCCGTGAGTTCACGGCCAGCGATTTCGATCCGTCCCGACTGGGCCGGAATGAGGCCCAGGACCATGGACAGCAGGGTGCTCTTTCCTGATCCGGAGGGGCCCATGACGGCTATGGATTGCCCGCTCGGCACCGTCAGGTCGAGCTCCTTCATCAGGGTTCGGTCGCCCACTGCATAGGTGAGTCCGCGAATCTCCAGAGCAGTCCCGTCCGCCATGTCGGCAGCGCCTTTCATATTATCTTCGGTAAACCACCGGTGCCCCGAGTTGCAGGGGCACCGGTGGGTGAAATCCGGTTCAGAACATCCGGATCAGTTGTCGTCACTCCACCAGCTGCTGCAGTCGTCCGGACCGGTGTAGGACGTACACGCGCGCATGTCCCATATGTCGCCGCCGGCGTTGCTGTAGGCGGTGGTCCCGTTCCCGCTCTGGTTGTGGAGCGTGTAGAGCGTGGTGCTCGGGTGGTTTCGGTTGTACTGGGTGTACACCGAGGTGCTGTCAGCCTTGGTGTCCGCCACGACGGCCTGGTTGCCGCCGCTTCGCCAGGAGTGGGCCGCCGAGGTCCAGCGGTCCATGTCGGCCACCGCGCTGGTGGTGCCGACGAAGCCGCCGAGCAGGGCCGTGCCGAGAACGACCGCCCCCACACGCGAAGAAATACGATTCATCACGATGCCTTTCTCTTACCCGATGGAGGTACGCCAAAAAATGGCATACCGAGTTCCGTAACCTGAAGCACGGAAATCGCCAAGGAAATCTGCATCCTCCCCCCGTGATTCGCTCCATATCGGATCATCAATTCAAGGTGAGCGACAAGTGAGTAACTGTCAGTAAATCAGCCCATCTGTGGCCATCCACGTCAAATCCCCCTGCCGCGGTCCAGCCCGAACCAGCCAAGGGCCCTCGAACGGCAGCGCTGCAGCCCCACAACCACTTGGAAGGCGCGCGGACAGACCTGCAATCAGGCCAATCCGTTCACGGTGAGGGGCTTGCGCGGCATATGCCTTGATGCACTGACTCCCCGTCACCGTGATCATGTCGGCCCCCGCCGGCTGCGGGAGGGGCCTTGGCCGACTCGGCCCCGGCACGACGGCGTCTCGCTCAGTCTCGCCTTCGAACGCACCTGGGTGCTCGACTCCCCGAACGTCACCCACGTGAAGTCCTCCCCGCCCCTGGGGGCGCAGATGGGCAGCGCACGGTGCTGGTGCGCCCGGTGTCGGGTCTGGCCGCCATCGGCAAGACCGAACTCGCCGTCCAGGCCCTCGGGCAGCCGGGCTGATTCGCCGGCGGGGTGCTCTTTGGCGACCTGTTCGGCTACGACGCCAAGCACAGCCTCTCCCCGGAACCTGCCCTGGGCGCGCCCTGGCCGTTCCCGGCGAGCACGTCCCAGGCGGCCTGGAGAACCGGCAATGGCTGTACCGCAGCGTGCTGGCCGCCTACGCCCGCGAGGGCGGCGCATCCTCGTGGTCGTCGACAACGCCTCCAGCGCCGGCCAGGCCGGCCCGCTGAAGCCCACCGCCGGCATCACAGCGGCCCTGGTCGCCTCCCGTCACACCTTCGACGGGCCTCAACGCCCGACCCCACGACCTCGACACTGCCGCCTTCACCGCTGTGCTCGATGAGGCACTGCGCCTCGCCTGCGGCACCGACGACACCCGCTTCACCGACGACGCGGAAGCGGCCACCGTGATCACCCGGCTGTGCAAGGGCCTGCCGCCTGAGATGCCTCGAGATGTCGGTCAGAACCGGGAACGGCTGCTGCGAGCCGAACGTCCCCGGACCATCCCCGCGGGTGCGGGGTCGACTCACTCGAAGCGGCAGAAGGGTGTCGACAGACTGGACCATCCCCGCGGGTGCGGGGTCGACGGAGTAGGGATGCCGCCGGGCTGGCGGGTGGACGGACCATCCCCGCGGGTGCGGGGTCGACTGGCGCTCCGAACAGAAGATGTAGTGCAGCTCCGGACCATCCCCGCGGGTGCGGGGTCGACCCTCCTGGGCGCTGCCGCCGCCCTGGGGGCCGCGGACCATCCCCGCGGGTGCGGGGTCGACGCGGCCGGGTCGGCCGCCGCGGCTTCGAGTGCCGGACCATCCCCGCGGGTGCGGGGTCGACGGCCGACGTGTTCTCACGCTGGGCGACCATCAACGGACCATCCCCGCGGGTGCGGGGTCGACGGGCTCGCGCTCGGCGCCCACGTGCTCCGACACGGACCATCCCCGCGGGTGCGGGGTCGACCTCGGGATGGGTCCCTGGATCACCCTCGGCACCGGACCATCCCCGCGGGTGCGGGGTCGACACTTTCTGAGCTGGAACTTTCTCGGCGGAGGTAGCTGTTTTCGTTCAGTTGGTTTTGGGGGCGGGCCGAGAGGAGCAGCCGTCCAAGTTGACGGGCTGCCACCGACCGCTCACTGGCCCCGTGCTCGTAGGCGACTGCACGGGGCATCTTAAGCTTCTGCATCAGGATGCCTCCCCAGCAGCCGACGTCGAACTGGCCAGCGCCGGGGAGACCCTCATCACCCTGCCATCGTCGCCACAGTGGGCATGAAGGTCATGGGCGACAGTTGCACCCCGGTGGGCGCCAGCACCGTGCTGGATCCGCCGCGCACTGCCCGAGGTGCAGCAGCTGAAAGCCTGGCGGCTCGCACTGGGCCGGTCCCGCTCCAGTTCATCACCCAGGTCAAGGCCCTGTACGTCGCCGACGGGCTGTTACCGCGAAACCTGTCCGATCCGATGCTGTGTCGGTGGGAGCACAACCCCATCGAGCGCCCCGACCGCGAGTACACCGTCATGCTCTGCCGCGCCTACGGCGCCACCCAGACCGGCGCCCACCAGCGTCGAACCTTCCCATCCGGAAGGCCCTGTGCCCCCTCCCGTGCCTGGAATGAGGGGGCACAGCCGTATCCCGCGCCTCAACGACCGCCTGCAGCGCGCGGACGAGGCTGGCTGTGAGCTGAGGCCCTGAGGGGGTGCCGGCTCGTCAGCGCGGCCGTACAGCCCGGGCAACGCGGCATCGGCCTGGTCGGAGCCGTGCGGTGGCGGAGGCGTCGGCTGCCGCGGCGAACGACAGGGGGCCCCGACCGGCCCGGGGGTGCCCCTATGGGTTTGGTCAAGCTGATGGGGCGGGTTGGGGTTCGTAGAAGGTGCCGTCGCGGAGCAACGCGAAGAGGACGTCGGCTCGGCGGCGGGCGAGGCAGAGGAGGGCCTGGGTGTGGTGCTTGCCCTGGCTGATCTTCTTGTCGTAGTAGGCCCGGGACGTTGGGTCGGCGAGCGCAGCGAATGCGGAGAGGAAGAAGGCCCGTTTGAGCTGCTTGTTTCCTCTCCGGGACGGTTGTTCACCACGGATCGACGAGCCCGAGCTGCGGGTCGCTGGGGCGAGGCCGGCGTAGGCGGCAAGGTGGGCGGCGGACGGGAAGCCGGATCCGTCGCCGACATCGATAAGGATCCGTGCTCCTGTCCTGACGCCGATCCCCGGCATGGACGTCAGGACCTTGGAAAGAGGGTCGGCCTCCAGCAGTTCCTCGATCCTCGAAGCGAGGAGTTTCCGCTGGTCAAGCACCGCCTGGAGCGAGCCGGCGAGGCTGGGAACGATCAGCGCGGCCGCGTCCGTGCCCGGGACGACGACGGTCTGCTCATCCAGAGCCGTGAAGATGTCCTCGACCAGTCGCTCGGCCATCCGCGGCGCCTTCGGACGTATCAAGGTCACGAGCCTGCGGCGTCCGGCCTTGCGGATCTGGACCGGAGAACCGAACTGGTCGAGAAGCTTGAGCACGGCCGCGTGCTGCACTCGCGGCCCCAGGACCCGTTCCAGCGACGGATGGATCTGCGTGAGAAGGCCCCGGAGCCGGTTGCTGATCCTCGTTGCCTCGCAGGCCAGGTCGTCGTCGTAGCCGACGATCATCTCCAGCTCGGGCGATGGTCTCTTCCTCGAGATCGACCGAGCGGAGTGTGTGGGGCATGACGCGGGCCGCGTCCGCGATGACGAACGCGTCGCGGCATCGGTCTTGGCCTCACCGGGGTAGAGGTCGGCGATCCGCCGCATCGTCAGCCCGGGCAGGTAGGCGACCGGGCAGCCCATGTCCCGGGCCACCGCCAGCGGCAGGGCCCCGATCGAGGCCGGCTGGTCGACCACGACCGGGACGGTCCCGTGCTTGGCCTGCAGTTTCCCGAACACTTCGCGGAGCTTGGGCTCGCTGTTGGGCAGCCGTTTGTCGAAGGCCTTCTTCCCGGCCGGGGTGACGGCGGTGGCGTGGTGTTCGCCCTTGCCGACGTCCAGGCCAGCTAGGCGCCGATGCCGCTGATGTCGATCACGTGCGTCCTCCGGTCGTCCGCTTCGCCCGGCCGTCCCACTGCACCGATTGCCACATCCACATTACGAAGAGCCTCCCGACCTGCGGAAAGGTCGGTGGTCATGCCCCTGACTTGTTGAATCGACCCCAGACGCCCGGTCTGCAGCCGTAGCGTCCAGGGCGCCGGTCGGCACTGGCTCGCATAGCCTCATGCCGCCCCCGGGCTGGCTCATGACTAGCGTGCCGCCGCCGTCCGGCACCCGCGCGGTGTGGCTCGACAGAGGCATGAATGTGTGCGACCGCTACTTCAAGTCAGGGTGCCCACCGCACACTTCTGCCGGCTCGAGCACAGGTCAGGATGCGCGTGATCACCATCGGGATCGACCCTCACAAGTCCTCACACACCGCAGTCGCCATCGACGACGCCGGCCACAAGACCGGCCAACGCCCTTTCGTCGTCAACGCGGGTACCTTCGGCCAGATGATCCGCTGGTGCGAGCAGTGGCCCGAGCGCCGCTTCGCGATCGAGGGCGTAGGCGGCCTTGGCCGAACCCTCGCCCAGCAGCTGTCCGCCGCCGGCGAGGACCGCAAGACCGACCCGGCCGACGCACTCCACATTGCGCAGGTCGCGCTCTTCCGCACCGACCTGCGCAAGGTCACCCCCGAGGACCAGTCCACCATCCTGAGGCTGCTGACCGAACGCCACAACGACCTGGTCAACGAACGGACCCGCGCCATCAACCGCCACTACGCCGTCCTTCGCGACCTGCTTCCCGGAGGGGCCCCGACGCGGCTCTCGGCTGACAAGGCCGCAGTCTTGATGAAGAGCATCCGACCGGCTACGGCCACGGACAACTGCCAGCGTGACATCGCCCGCGATCTGCTGGCCGACCTCCGGCGGCTTGACCGTCAGGTCAAGGACAACGAGGTCCAGATGCGAGACGCGCTGGCGGCATCACGGACCACGCTCACGACTCTGCCCGGCCTCGGGACCGTCCTCGCGGCCAAGATCCTCGGGCACATCGGCGATGTCAGCCGCTTTTCGACCGAGCACCACTTCGCCAGCTACACAGGCAGTGCTCCGCTGGACGCCTCCAGCGGCAAGAACATCCGCCACCGGCTCAACACCGGCGGCAACCGGGCCCTGAACTCGGCCCTGCACATCATCGCCATCTGCCAGATCGCCGGTGACACCACCCCCCAAGACATGAGATCGACAGGGGGGGAAGGTCATGCCAACTCCGGAGGCCGGGCGCCCCATTGCGAGGCAACCAAAACGGTAATGGGGGGAGTGGCCGCGCGCGCCGGACGAGTCCGCCGGGTCTGGCATGGGCGGTGTGGTCTGCGTGGTCGGATTCTTGTCACGAGGGTCGGGAATGCTCGCGGCGTGCCTTGCGGGGTTCGGGAGACCGGCGGATCAGGGGTGGTCGGTGCGCTGGTCGGGTGTTTCGTGGGGGGCGCGGCTGTGATACCCGGAGCATATGCCCCTGGCTTCCTAGTCTGGTGCCGTGATGGGTCACGAGCAGACGCGCCTTGCACTGGTCCTCAACGGCGGCGTGAGCCTCGCCGTCTGGATGGGCGGAGTGGCACACGAGATGGACTTGCTGCGGCGGGCGTCACGCTTTGTGCACTCGGACCGGGAGGATCGCGAGGAGCAGCTCGAGCCCAGGGACAAGGCCGCCTTCGCCATCTGGAAGTCCGTGGTCGAGAGCGCGCACACCACCGTCCTGATCGACGTGATCTCGGGAACCTCGGCTGGCGGCCTCAACGGCTCCCTGCTCGCCGCAGCGATCGGTCGCGGCGCTGCCCTGCCCGACTTGCGCAGCACATGGCGGGACGCGGCCGCCCTGACGGACGACCGGCTGCTGCACGAGCCGCCCGACAACAGCGTCCTGGACGGCGGCTACTTCGCGACGGAGATCGGCCGGATCTTGGACTCGATGTGCAAGAACGAGGGGGACGCCGAACCCGTCACCCTGTTCGTAACGGCCACTGCGATCGACGGGCAGCCCGAGATCCTGCGGGACGGGTTCGGCGGGAAGTTCGAGGTATCGGACCACCGCAGGATCTACAAGTTTCAGCACGACCCCGACGCGGTCGCGTTCCGTAGGACGAGCGCAGCCTGCAACACCTGGGGCTTGGAGCCCGCCCCCCGCAGCGACTTCTTCGAGAAGAAGCGCCTGGGTCGCCTCAACCTGGCGGCTCGGGCCTCGGCCGGCTTCCCTGTGGCCTTCGCCCCGGTCGACGAGTCCCCGCTGCTCGAACAGCGGGTGCGCCCCGACCCGGAGATCCCCAGCCGAGGCCGGGACCGCGCCAGCTGGCTCGTCGACGGGGGCCTGCTCAACAACGCCCCCTTCGGCCCGGTCCTCGACGCGATCGCCGACCGCCGCGTGGACGCCCCGGTGCGGCGCGTCGTCGTATACATCGTGCCGTCCACCGGAGTGACCCAGCGCCATATGGACGACAACCTGCCGGGCCGGGCCACCGAATGGCCCTCGGTCCTCGGGACGGCCATCACCTATCCGCGGGAGGCCGACTTCCGGTCGGGCACCGCGGAGCTGTGCGACCGCATGCGGAGCCAGACCTTCGACCGGCAGCTGCAGCTTTTCGCCCGCCATGTGCGGCCGAACCGCAGACGCGGCGAATCCCGCAACGTCGCGGAGCTGCCCGACGCCCTCGCGCTCGCCACGTCGCTGTTCGGCGACTACCGCCGCAGCCGGCTGCGCGCGCTGGCCTGGAAGGTGCGCCAGCTGCGCGACGAAGGCCGCGGAGTACGGAACCTAGTCGGGATCCCGTACGAGAACGTGAACGGCGCCCTCGAATCCCTTGACCTGAAATGGGTACCCAGCTCGGACGCGGCGTTGACCCCCCAACCGCCCGCCTCCGGATGGAAATGGCCCTGGGGCACGGGTGCCGCCGAGCGGCTCGTCTGGACCCTCGTGGGAGACCTCAACGAGCGGATGCGGACCAAGGGCACGTCCGCCCCCTGCGCGCCGACGGAAGAGGCCGCCGAAGCCCGGGCCACGATCCATGAGGCCACTACCTGGGCACTCGGGCAGTTGAGCGAATGTGTCCGCTCCGTGCGGGCCGCCCAGGACGCCCTATTCCGCCTCATCCGCGCCGCGGACGCTACTGGCGGCGCCCCAGCCCGGCGCATCGCGGCCGACCGCGGCCCCTACGAACTCGTGGACGTCCTCTTCGGGGAACTCGGCTTGCAGACGGTACTCGGCGAGCAGGTGCAGAAGGCTGTCCGGGCCTACGTCGATGCGGCGCACCACCTACCTGCAGAGCAGGAAACGGACAGGGAGAGCGGTGCGGACGATGCGCCCCCACCGCCGACCTTCGAGCAGACCCTGCACGCCTGCCTGATCACCGAGGTGATCGCGCAGGCGTTTGCCTCCCCGGAGGAAATCAACGAGCACACGCCCCTCTTCGAATTCCTGCGGCTGGGGCCTGACGGCCACAGCCCGGTCTTCCCCCTCGACGAGTTCGCCCCCCTCGGCGAACGCAAGCTCTACGGAAAGCGCCTCAGCCACTTCGGTGCCTTCGTCGACCCGCAATGGCGGCTGTCCGACTTCACCTGGGGCCGACTGGACGCCTCCCACCACCTGCTGCGCCTGTTCGTAGCCGACCACACGGAGCGGGCGCGGATCGAAACGAAGCTGCACGAGGCCGTGCTGGCGGCCGAGATCGGCAAAGCGCGGATGCGCAGGAACCTCCACGAACTGGCGGAGCCCGACGACTCCAAGCTCTTCGACGCCTTCCTCGCCACTAGGAAGGGGAGGGACACCGCAGGCCGGGTCATGGAGGCCTCGCTCGCGGTGGCCGTGGGCAAGCACGGTCCATTCCGCGGGGTCTGGGTCGACGCGGTGCGCCTCACCTCGTGGGCGGCTTTCGGGCGGCGGGTGAAGTGGTGGGCCTGGCTGGTGGGGTTCCCGGTCCGCTTGATGTGTACGCCAGCGCGGCTGTGGTGGTGGCGCAGGGTCAGGAGCAAGCCCGCCAAGACCCTGCCGACCACCTTGCTCGCCGGCTTCACCGCTCTCCTCTCGTCCTTGCTTGCGGCCTACGGAATCGCCTTGGCGGTGATGTGTTTGGTCGGCAACTGGGACGATTTCACCGCGCTCATCGCAGGCATCGCCGCCGGGGGCATCCTCGTCCTCTACTTCGCCGTGTTCCTCGTGTTCCTCTGGGTAGCCGCGCTCCACCGCCGCTGGAAGGCCTGGCAGCTCTCCCGGAGGCAGCCGACGGAATGACCACGGGACGGGGCCTCGGCAGGCCTTTGGCCTCGGGAGTCGAAGAGGCCCCAAGCCGTTACCACGGCGTGGGTTGTGTAATTCAGGCGACGTCGGCCTGAGGGGCACTCGACGCCGTGTGTGGAGCCGAAGCGTGGCGCGTGAACCGGCGTCGGGCCCCGGGCACGCCATGGCGCCCGGGGCGGGACTGAGGGACGCGGTCAGGCAATGTCGAGAATGACCGCGACGACGCGCTCGGTGACCTCTTCCAGGCCGTCCGAGGCGCTGGTGCAGTCGAAGTACTCCATGAGGAAGGTGGGCTCGGCGTTCTTGTCCGCGTAGACGTAGAGGTCTCCATCGTGGTCCACGCCCACGATGAACCGGGCGCCGTCCCGGGTGGTGATCTCGCCGGTCACGCCCCAGTAGCCGGACTCGGCATGCCAGTCGTCGCCGAGGAGCTTCACCGCCTGGCGGGCGATGTCCGAGATGGAGAACGGGTATTCGCTGCCGGGCGCGGGGTCGTACCGGTCCGTCGTCGCTGTGGTCATCTGTGGTCCTCTCGATCGCGTCTTCGGGCATTGGCCGGTTGCCACCACCAACCAATGAAACAACTATAGCATGCACGCATCACATTCGGTGGAGATAGGCGCTCCCCAATTACCGAAATGCAGTAAGAGCGCGCTCAGCTCGGCGCCCGGTCCGTCTCGTAGATGCGGCCGGGCCGGTACGCTTCTCGACGGCAAGGCGCGTACTGCCTCCCGCCGTCGGCTCCCACGCGGCCGGCGATCCCGGGTGAAGGTCTCACAGGCCCGCGTACCCCCGTAGATCATCGAGCGCATCGAGTACCCGGGGCGGGCATGGCGTGGGCGACGTCCGCCGGAATCCGAGATGACGATGCCGAAGAAGCAGACCCGCGCCGCGCAGCTCGCCCGGCAGATCCAGGCCGTGACCGGCCTGCGGTACACCGACTGCCTGAAGATGTGTGAGCCCACCGAGAGCATCTGGAGCCAGCTCGCCTGCGCACTGCAGGCTGCGGGCCTGGCCGAGGCCGCCGACCGGCTCCGGGCCATCGATGCCGTGACCACCGAGGCCGGTACCTGGTTCGACGCCGGCGGCAAGGTCGAGCAGCTCTTCTACTACACCGACCACTCCCGGGTGAAGCGAACGTACGACGCGTGCGAGGAAGCCGCCGAGGCGGCACTCAGCCGGGCCGGGTTCGAAATGTACTCGGACACCCCCGACGCCGAGGCGTACCACGCGGCCTTCCTCGCCCTGTCGAGGGCCGGGACGCTTCCCGACGGCCGTGCCCTCGCCCATACCGCCCTGGACGTCTTCGCGGACGACCCGACGTGGTGCTCGGACGTCATCCGCACCCGAGGTCGGGACCCGTTCACGTACGAGACCGCCGCCGGCCTCACCGGCCCGGAGACGCCGACCGCCGTGGCCGCCCGGGAGGCTGCCCGTGCGATGGCCCGCGCCGCCGCCATCCGGTTCAAGGGCGACGAGGAGTGGTACGAGGCGGCCGAGATCATGGTCGAGGTGATCTGGCACGCGGGCGAGGCTGCCGGATTGCCGCCGCTGGAGGGGCGCCCCAATTGCCAGGACCATCTGCGGGACTACATGGACGGCGAGATCTCCCGGCGCTGACAGGCTGAGGCTCTGCGCCAGGCTCGACGTGCCTGGTTCCCCACCCCCGGGAAACCAGGCACCGCGTTCACCGCACCGGCCCGCCCCAGGCGCCCACCGGCGTCGACAGCTGGCCAGGACGGGTCCACCGCCGATCCGGGCCCGGGACGACACGCGGCAAGCCCACGCACCGCGCCGAGGGCGAGCCAGCCGGGGCGGTACGCGTCGGGCCGATAGGGCTCAGCACGATGGGTGCGCTCGCATGCCCGCGACGCCGCGCACCAGCCACTCGGCAGCCACCACGCCGATCACTGCCCGGGCCGACCTTCCGCAGCCCGGTCCAAGCTGTCGCCCACGGCCTGCAGACCTCTCACAAACAGACCTCGCCGACGGCGCCGGGGCGCTACAAGTAGAGCTGACCAGGATGGCGGGGAAGGGGGAGGACGATGGAGGTCTTGCAGTGGGGGGTGCGCGCTCTGATCGCCGTGGCGGTACTCGTCGGCTGGCACCGCTACCGCTACCCGGGCGGTTGGGGCCCCGCCTTCAGCCGCACCTACTCACCCCAACGCCGGGAACTGGCACGAGCCCGGAGGCATCTGACGGCTCGGGCCGTTCAGGCATGGTTCCAGCGGACCGCCGTCCAACTCCGCCTCAACTCCGCCCAGGCCGCCCACCGTCGCCGCGTCACTGTCGCGGAACAGGCCCTGCGCGAAGCTCAGAATCCTGGCAGCGGTCCGGTGGCGGCCGATCTCGGCACCCTGGTCCTGCGCCGGCACACGCTCTCGATCAGTGAGGATGAGGAGCTGCCACTGGCCGGCCTCACCGTGCGGATCCATCACGGTCCCAAGAGCCACCACCTGATCGTGACCGAGGCAGACGGGGACGTCCATCACGTTCCGCTGTCGCAGAGCGAGCACGAGGAAAACGCCGTGCACGCCTTTGTCACGCGCGTCACGAACGCCGCACGCCGTGATGCGGTCTTCCAGGCAGGCCTGGAAGACCGCATCACGGCGGCCCGAGCAGCACTGGCCGAGGCCGAAGGTGACACCACACATGAAGACGCCGTCCGCATCGAGCTCCACGACATGACGCAACAACATCGGCTCGACCCGGAGCAGGCCGCCGCACTCGGCAGGCTCAAAGCCGCGCGCCAGAAATGGAAGGAGGTCACTGGCCGACTCCCCGCAAGGTGATCAAGCGGCCGCCGTTCATACAGGCTCTCCCATGCGGCCGCGGATGCGGCCGGATTCCGCCGTCACTCCATGGCCCGCTCGGCGGACGTGAACGCGGCTTGGTGTACTCGTGGAGGTCGTGCGTGGTGACGGGCACCGTGAGGTGTTCGGTGGCCAGCAGGTCTCCGTCGAGCGAGACGCGGGTCCGGGCGGCGACGGCCTTGGTCTCCCCGGCGACCATGGCCGCGAGGGTCTCCTTCAGCTCGGGGAAGTCGAGGAGCGAGGAGCCCTTCGAGAGCGGCGTCGCAGCGGGGATCGTGACCGACACGGACGTGTCGAAGTCGTGGGCGCTGAAGACGATCCGGTTCCGGCCGGTCTCGATCAGCACACCGCGCTGCGCGGGCGGCTGAGCCTTCGGAGCAATTCCGAATTCGACGAAATTCAGGGCGTCGGTGATCTCCGCATGAATTCCGGCGAAGCTGGCGGTCGGCTTCACGGGCCTCTTTTCCTCCTTCTTCGCGGCGTCGGAGGTAGCGACCTGCATCGTGTGCGTGGTCATAGCTCTCCCTGGGGAGTGAGATACGGATTCGGCGCGGTGGTCGACTGCCACCGCCGACCAGCAAGACAACTATACCATTTATAACTCACATTCGGGGCTGGTCGGGCCGTGTTTTCGCCCCAAATCCGCCCCGGAAACCGGCGCGTGAATGGCCAAGTTCGGCTGTGCGACCCGCAGGGTGCACTCGTTGCCTCGGACCGGCCGTGACGTCCTGAGGCAGCGCAGGGGGCTCGCGGCAAGGAGAGCCCGTCGCGGCGCGGGCCGGCGCCCGTCGGCGGTGGCCGTGATTCTCGACCCCGGTGCCCCGGTCGGCGTCGGCGATAGCTACTGCTCGACCACTTATAGGACGAGGTTGATGCCCTGCCTCGACGGAGGGCGGGTCGGATCCGACGGCCTTGGCTGGGTCCTCCGCGGCAAACACGCCGGCCACGGTGAGGTGGAAGTGCGTATCGCCCTTGCCGGTGTACACGTCGAGCTCGAACCCGTCGACCTCGTCCTGGGACATGGTCGTGCCCGGGTGCTGCGGCCTCCGGGCAAGGTCATAGGCGGGTAGGCGCCCGTCAGCGTTCGCAAAGTGAGGAAAGTGCCGCAGGAATGCACACCTCCGCGTAGGCTGCGGGAATTGCCGCAGGTGGATCGGGTAGTGCGCAGTGCGGTGGAGGTGCCATGGGTGGGGACCCTTACGTGTCGGCAACAGTCAAGGACAGCGGGCGGACGAGCGTGCTCGATCCGTACGGTGACGAGCCTCTGCTGACCCCCTCCATGACGCAGGGCAGCGCTGCCGTACCGGACCGGGAGCTACAGCCGCTGGTGCGATACCTCGAAGCGGTGGTCGCTGGCCGCCGCGCACCAGTGCACACCGCGGTCGCCTTCAATGCCGTGTACTTCGGGTACGACCTCAACGGCGACGGCTACGGTGGCAGTCCGCTGCGCCTCGACGACTTCCCCGTCATCACCCTCGGGGAGCGTGCTCCCATACTTCCGGTCGGTGCCATGATGTGCGTGGCCACGGGATCGGACCCGCTCTATGCGGAGATCGTTTATCGCGAGGGCGCACACCCAGAGGTCGGGCCGCTTGGGGACGTCCCGGCCTGGGTGTCGGGGGCGCCCGCCAGCGCAGAGGGGCCGGGCAGGACGGCGAGCGGCCCCGCTGTTCGCCGTTGGGAGCGCATTGTCCCGGATCTAGATGCCTTCGGCCCGGCCCTGCGCCTCTCACAAGCCCAGCTCCACCGCTTGCGCACGCGCCGGCGCTGGCTCAGCGGGGATGGGCACGTCGTTGTCGACGTTTCCTACCCGTCCCCGGAAGCCGCCCAGCGGGATGACTTGACCGCCTATGCGGCACACCTCCTGACCACGGGCCGCGAGCAGCTGCTCAGCCCCTTCGTACCTGTGTCTCTCGCCGAACTCGTGGGCGGCACGGGCGAGGACCTGCTGCGGGCAGGGTTGCTCGGACTGCTAGACACAGTGCGGGCCGCAATCCTGTCCAGCGCCTCGCTGCGCACATGGGGCCATTACGCCGTGACCCGGGACTCTCTGGCGGAGTGCTGGGGCGATACCGGCCCGCTGGGCGGCGACGACCTGAGGTCCCTCGTGGCCGCCGTGGAACACGCGGCCGCGCCGGCGAAGCGGCGCCACGGCCTCACCGCGCCGGTCACCGTGTACACGGCGGTCGGACCGCGGCTGCGCCAGGTGCCCGGTGCTGCGGAACTGCTGGAGGGAGTGGGTTACGCCTCGGCGGTGTGCCGGGCGAACCTGACGCTCGCCGATGTCGTCCGGCGGGACAGCGAGCAGGGCCTGTTCGAGAACGGCTGCCTCGTCACGCTCGACGACGCCTTCGAGAGCGGGGGTGTCTGGAGGTCGCACCATCCCGGCGGTACCGAGCCGCCGGGCGACCCTCTGACCCCGTCAGGGCGCGGCTGGGCGTCGACGGTCCCTGCTCCGCCGGAGCAGGGGGCGGAAAGAGGGACGGAGTCGGAAGCGGACGTCGATCCGGTCGATCAACCCCTCACCGACGCCGACCTCGGCGTCTGCGAACTCCTGCGGAACGATGCCGAGGGGGTCGTGTGGCAGTCGCCCCTGCGGCTGGCCCACCTCGTGGACGGCTGGTTCCCCCTGCACCCGCATGTCCAGCGCGAACTCCGCCGGTCGCATGGCCCGCGCGTCAGGGCACGCCTCGAACTCGACCACGTCGGGCGGACCACGAACGCACACGAGGTGGGGCAAGACGTCACCGCCGAACTCGGTGACGCATCGAGCCGGCTGGCGGGCATCGCCTGGCCCCGTGACTTCTTCCCCGGCCTGTTCCTCGAACTGTGCTGGCCCCGCGGCGGAACGGTGATTCGCGGGGCCACGATGCGGCTCAAGGAGACGCTTGAGGTCGACGATCGTGTGATTGGGCACTGCTACGACCCTCGTGTCCTTACCAGGGAGGATGCCCCGGGCAGTGATCGCCACGGCGACAGCGCGGTCGGTCTCGGCCCGCGGCAGCTGGTGATGCGCGCCGTGCGCCGCTGCGGTCTGTTGACCGTGGACGGCCATGCCCTGCTGGACCGCTTCGTGCTGCCGAGCGCAGCCTACGGGCGCCCGCCCTCACGGCCGCAGGCGCTCGCGCTGGAGGCGGCGGTTGCCGAACTCCTGGCGGAGCGCCGCCTGGAGTCCGCCCTCGGCAGCCGGGACGCCTGGGGCCAGCCGCACTTCCCAGCCCGCGAGGGGCAGCCCGTCATCCCGCTCATCGCCTACCGTCCGGTGCGGCGCCGGGTGATACGCCCTTGGGGCGACACGGAACCGGACGGCGTCGGGCAGCTCCCCCTCCAGCTCGTCGCCGGCCACCTGCGGCGCCTGCGGCCGGGCTGCTTGCCCAGCGCGGCACAGCGGGCGGCCTTCCGCGACCACTGCCGCAGGCTTGGCAAGGCGGACGGCTGGGAACTGCCCTACGGCTACACCTTCGTCACCGAGCACATGCGCGGCCGCTGAGTCGCGCATTCATGCCCTCCACCATCCCGCCGCCCACTCTCCTTCGGCTCGGAGCTCGCGTGAGTCGATCCCGCACCCGCACCACCAGCCGCAGAAATGGAGCAGGCGTACATGCACGACCGCTACCGCGTCATAACTGGGCCGCCGCTGTCCCCGCCCAACGTCTCGTCCGAGGCCCTGCAGGGACTGGCCTCCGCGCTCAACGCCCTGGAAGATCCCGTCGGCGCCGCCGTAAACGAGCTCACGGCCGACATGGTGGAACTGGCCTTCAACTCCCTTCCGCCGACACACCGGCAGGAGCTGCTCGGCAAGCTGGGAATCCGCATGGCGGCCCCGCGGCGCGCGGGCAGGGCGCTGTGCCAGGACGTCCTCTCGCGGCTGCGTCGCGACGCCCGGCAGCGCAAGTGCCGTTGCGGCATCAGGGACCTCACGACCACTGTGATGAACCAGGTCGGCGAGTACGTCTTTGCACAGGACGGCAACGGCAAGACCGTCTCCAACCCCGTCTCGCGATGGGGCGCAACGCTGATTCGGACCACGGTGTTCGCCTGGGGCAACGCCTCCGTCTTCCATGCACACATCCTCGCCTGGGCGGCCGACCAGAACTGGTTCATGGAGATGGCCGACGAGGAGCTGGCGGTAGGCCTGGCCGCCGTGGCCGACGCGGCCCGGTCCGCCCGGGCGGCGTACCCGGACCCGGAGCCCCTGTGGAAGGGCTTTGAGAGGTCGTCCGCAGCTGACTCCGAGAGTGCCGTGTTGGCCGTGCCAGAGTCCGGCGCCCCGTGCGATGTGCCCGCAGCCACGGGCGGCGGGGCCGGGGACGCGCAGGTCGGCGGCGTGGAGGGGCCGGACCCTGAGGCGGCCTGCCGAGAGGTGGAGTCGGCCCTCGCAGCTGCCCGGCAGGCTGCGGAGAACGCGACCGGTGCGGTGGCGGACGGCCGCCCTCCGCACGAGGAGGACCTGGCCGCGCTGGGCAGGCTCGGCGCCACCTTCGACAGCGCCGGCGCGGTGTTCCGGGTAGTGGGGATCACCGGGGTCCCCCGTCGTCTGGAGGACATGGCGCGGGCCGCACGCGAGCACCGGACGGCACGCGAGTGCGAGGCGCGGAAGGCGCTGCGGGAGCTGCTCGGCGTCGCCGCCCTGCCGGATAGCGCCCCCGCCGCCCTCGCCGCCGAGACCGTACGTGCCGAGACCGGCCGTCTGCTCGACGCAGCCGTGTGGGAGCAGCCGCAGCGGCAGGAGGCCGCCGCCCTCGCCGACCTGTCACGGCTGCTCCGCAAGGGGCGCCAGGCGTACGAGGCTGCGGAGATCCTGGCCTTGCAAGACCGCGTGGTACAGGTGCTGCCCGGCTGTGCCATGGCGGTGCTCGTCGCCGACCGCCTTGTCCTGGCCCGGCCGGAGGCGGCCGCGGAGCCGTCGGAGACGAAAGGACAGCCAACGGCAGGCATCGCCGAAGGCGCCGCCGGGGCGGCCGACGAGTCCCCGGCTGCCGACACGATGACCGACCCCGCTGAGCCAGTCGCCGGGCAGACGAACGGGCGCCCGGTCGGGGCGTCGGCAGACCGCGCCTCCGAGGGGCGCAGGGCCCGCGCCGTCCACGCATCCGAAGCGCCCGTCGCGAAGCCGGAGGTTGACCCGGTCCTCACCGACCGCAGCCCGGCCGCGTCGGCCGCCCACGAGCCGACGGCACCCGCCGCGGCCCCGGAGGCAAGGCCCATGCCCACCGCAGCCACGCCGCACGACGGGGAGGCTCTGTCGTCTGAGCCTGCCCCCCCGGCCCCCGCCGCCAGCGAGGCGAACGCCGACGCTGAGGTCACGGAAAGCGTCCTGACCCACCTGATCGTGGAACGACGCTTCGGACTGGCCCACCATGTGGCGGACGCGGCCGGCCACCCCGAGGCGCAGGTCGTGGCACTCCGCCTGGCCGGCGCCGCCGAGCTGCTGACGCCCGGTGGCAGCCAGGGCGCCCGGTTGACCGCCGACCTGCTCCAGCAGTACGGCGTGTACACCGGCCGGGACACGGAAGGCAGCGAGCTCGTCCTCCTGCCCGCCCTGCTGCGCACGGCGCTGATTACTGGGGACCATCTGGCAGGCGCCCAGCTGAAGGCCTTGGCGCCCCGGCTGCCGGAAAGGCTGGCTGAGGCCGCGACCGCCGTAGCCGACCGCGCCCTCAGCGGGGCTCTCATGACAGCCTCGCCGCTGGTGGTCAGCGCCAATGTTTCGGGCGCGGAGGCCCGGCTGCGGGAGCTGCTGGATCAGTGCCGTACCCACCTTCTGCCGCCGCGGCTGCGCTTCGCACGGGCGACGGAGATCGCCAAGCAGTGGCTGGCCGACGACGGGCTCCTCGGATCCATGCTGAGGACGGTTGCCGCCGACAACCGTGACGGGGCGGCCCGGGTCCGCGAGCAGGCCGAGCGCCTGTCGAAGCTGCCCGACATCAACAACGAGATCGACCGCATGGACCGCAAACACCGCTCGCCCAGCGGCAAGCCCCTCCAGGGCTCCGGACGGCAGGATCTGGTGCACCTTGTGGAGAGGGTCGCCGCCCTGGTGAAGGAGTGGTGCCTGGTGGTCGACACCATCCGCCGAGGTGACCGCTCCGACGGTAACAGGGCGATCAAGGAGATCTCTTCCCTGCGCCGATCCCTGCTGGACGGCCGTGAGGCGGCACTGGGCGAACTGCTGGAACTGGCCCAAAGCTCCGGTGCTGTCAACGGCGCGACCGCCTGGGCGGCGCACGCGTCGATGGAGGAGCTCTTCGACCTGCTGGCTGGCAAGACTGCGGCCGCACCAGTCGAAAACCCTGTGGACCCGGAACTCGTACTGGACGTGGAACTGCTCAAAGTGTGCGACCGGATCGACGAACGCCCGCCGCTCGCCTGGCTGCTCACGGCGGTCGAGCGGAGCTGGCAGGACGCCTTCGCCGAGAGGCTCGCCCACGACGCGTTCGCCACGGCGCGGACGCTCGTCGAGCTATCGGGACAGCGGCTGCTGCCCGGGCCGCAGCCCGGTGCGCTTCCCCTGCCCACGGTGGCAGAGATCGACGCCCGGGCAGTATCCCGGCGCGCAGAGCTGCGTGAGACGCACCGGGAGCTCGTCGCCGAACTGCACCGCGCCCAAGCCGAGGGCGCCGTCACCGACGACCAGGACCTGAGCCTGCAGGAGCTCCTCGCCGACGCCATCCGGCGGCTGGACGACTCCGACATGTACGACCTCGTGAACGTACGGCGTGCCCTCGACACCGTACGGGACGCACTGCCCGACTTCCGAAAGCAGGCCGCCGATCGAATCCGCGCCCGCCTCGACGCCCTGGACCCCAGCGAGGAGCTGCGCGCACAGGTTCTCAGGCACCTGGACACCGGAGGCCTGGCCACGGCATCGGACCTCGTCTACTTCCTGGAGATCGGCGAGAAAGTCCCGGAGATCGACGCTGGCGAATCCCACCTGACCGAATTCTTCCCGGCCGTGCCCGACGGTCTGCCCAAGGGCATCGACCCGGCCCTCGTCGGCCTCGTCCGTTCCGGCGGTACACACCCGGAGATCCCCGTCCTGGACTACAGCGCCCTCTCCACCGACGAGGCGGCCTTGGCGGCGGATGCCCTTGAGGAGTGGCGGGCACTGGGCGCCACCGAGCCGAAGGACCGGCTGGAGGTATCCGCCCGGAGGCAGTTGCTTCCGGCCCTGAAGCTCCTCGGCTACGACGCCAAGAGTGCCAAGCCGTTGGACGAGAGGTCTCACCGCCGGCGTGAGTACCGTCTGTTCGAAGCGACGGAGGTGGAGATCAACGGCAGGGCGAAGGCGCCCGCGTTCGGCTCGCAGATCCGGGAGCAGGGGGGTACGCTCCGCGTGCTGCTGGTCTGGGGCCGCCCGCCTGCCAAGGTCGTCATGAGCCTGGCCGAAAGCGACACGAGCGGTACGAGCCTCCTCGTCGCCTACTTCGGCACGCTGAGCCGCGGGGCCCGCGTCGAACTCGCCGCCGGCTCCAGCCGGCTGCAACCGATGCTGGTCGTGGACGACGCCGCCCTGGCCTACCTCTCGGCGCGCGGCAACCGGCAAGTCAGCACCGCCACGCAGACCCTTCTGCCGTTCTCCGGCGTCAACCCCTACATCAGGGAGAAGCGCGGCCGCATCGGCGGCGAGATGTTCTACGGCCGCGACGCCGAACGCAAGAGCGTCCTCGACCCGCTTGGCACTCAGGTCATCTTCGGCGGCCGCGGGCTCGGCAAGTCCGCCCTCCTCAGCGATGCGGGGGAGCGGTTCGAAGGGCAGCGCCCCGGCTACCAGCTGGCGGTGTACGTGAACCTCGACCAAGAGAACATCGGCAAGGGCAGCTCCCTGGGGCTCGAAGCACTGTGGAGTGTCCTCGACCGGGAGCTCAGGAAGGCAGAGGTCCTGGTCGGGCAGCAGGGCCGCAAGTCCGTCAAGGACATCTCCGAACGGGTGCGCGCCGGCATCGGCGCCTGGCTCGACGGGGATTCCCGCCGCCGTCTGCTGATCCTGCTCGACGAGTGCGACCAGTTCTTCGAAGCCGACGCCCCCCGCTTCGATCAAACCAAGAAGCTCAAGGGCCTCGGAACCGACACCAAGGACCGCGCCAAGGTCGTCTTCGCCGGCCTGCACTCCGTGCAGCGCTTCACGAAGCTCGCCAGCAACGGGCCGTTCAGCCATCTCGCCCAGACCCCGAAGGTGATCGGCCCGCTCGCGCCCCAGTCCGCCGCCGAACTGCTGGTCGACCCCATGCGGGCGCTCGGCTTCGAGTTCCAGGACATGGACCTCGTCAACCGCGTACTCGGCTACTGCTCCTACCAGCCGTTCCTGCTCCAGATGTTCGGCCACCGGCTGGTGGAGCTCATGCACCGCAAGCGGATGCGACGCGGAGCCGAAGAACCCCCGTACGCAGTGGAGATCGGCGACATCGAGGTCGTGGAGTCAGACACCGGGCTGCGGGACAGCATCTCGGCTGCTTTCAAGGACACCCTGAGCCTCGACCACCGCTACGACGTGATCGCCAACGTCCTGGCCTACCACGCCCGCCACCGAGGCCTGGAGGTACGGCTGAGCGACGCCGAACTGCGCGAGGAGTGCGAGACATTCTGGCGCAAGGGCTTCGAGCAGCTCGACACCGAGGGCTTCCGTGCCTACCTCTCCGAAATGGTAGGCCTCGGCGTCCTCGCGCCCAACCACGACGGCCAAGGCTGGCATCTGCGCGGCCCGAACGCCCTGCGCATGATCGGCACCTCCCACGAGGTGGATGCCCGTCTACTCAGGGCCGAGCAGGACTGCGAGCTCCAGGAGAGCATCGTCCAGGAGGGCCGCCCCGAGCTGCCCGACGGCCGACCGGCGCCGCTCACCATCACCCAGCTCGACGACCTTTTGGGAGGGCGGTCGAACCAGACGAGAATCGTGCTCGGCACCGCCGCGACCGGAGTCGGGGACGTCGGCGACACCCTCCGTGCGGTCGCGGGACGCATCGCAGACTGGACCCTGCCGGCCATCGGCAAGCCCAGTGTCTACAAGCAGGAGCTGACCGGCGGCCGCCCCCGGGAGCGGCGGGTCGTCATCAGCGACTTCGCCCGCTACCCGGACGCCCGCCCCGAGGCCCCCCGGCAGGCCGTCGACCAGGCCGAGACGATGCTGCCCACTACACCCGGTGTGACGCGCGCCGTGGTTGTCGTGACCGACCCCAACCAGCTCGGACTGTGGCGCCCCCTGCTGACGGGCACCGAACCCACCTCGGCCGCTCCCGTCGTGTTGCGCCGGCACGACCACCGCACCCTGCGCGGCTGGGCCCAACGCGTCGAAGAGTTCCACACGGAGGACCGCCTGGACCGACTCCACGAGCTCACCGGAGGCTGGCCGGTGTTGGTCGACAGGGCGCACCGTCTCCACGGCGAACTCAGCGACCCGGACGCGGCCCTGCACCGCCTGGCTGGCCTGCGCCGAGATCGGGCAGCCGCCCGGTCCTTCGCCGAGGCGACCGGGGTGTTCGCGGACCCTTTGCTCGCGACCGGCTACCGGGCCCTCGCCGAGGAGTTCAAGGAGACCCTGTTCGACTTGGAGAGCGCGGTGACCGCCGTAGCCTTCCGGATCGAGGACGAGGACGAGGCCCGCTGGGTCGTCACCTGCCTCGATGCCCTCCAGGTCCTTGACCGGGAGAAGAACCACCTGCTGCGCCTGGAACCGCTGCTCCGGGAGTGTGTGGCGCTGCTCGACTGACGCCGATGCAACACGGCCTCGCCCCCACCGGCCGCTCGGTGGGGCGAGGTTCGGCCTTGGGAGTCTTCGCGTACAAGGTCATCAGGCGTGCAGCGACGGACCACAGGCGAGGGTCGTCGAGCTGCTGCTGCACGGTGACGAGTTCGGCGCTGCCCCGGCGCCGGATGTCGGCCGCGCGCCGACGCCAGCGCCGCAGTGTCGGAGCACCAGAAGGCGGCACTGGGGCACTTGCGGCGCGCAGTGGTGAAGCGGTGCGCTCCCTGCGATCCAGTCAGGCTGGGGACTATATGTGAAGCGACTGTCGCTTTGGGTAGTCGCGCCGGCAGGGTGGGCGTTGGATGTGTGGGCGTGCCCGGGGCTTCCGGCCGCAGGGGACTGGGGGCGACCGTGCGGCGCCTGCTGCTCTCCGGCATGAACCGACCGAAGGAGTCAGTACATGCACGTTCCCCGGATCCTCGCGCTCGTCAGTGCGACCGTGGCCCTGACGGCGGCGCTGGCCGGTGTCACCCCCGCCCAGGCCCGGCCCGCGCCGGGCAAAACCGGTTCGGCCGTCACCGCCCCCCAGGACCAGATCCAGTGCCCCCGCGGATTTGTGTGCATCTACCCCGAGATCCACTTCGAGGGCCAGCCCTACGTCAAACGCGCCACCGACGGCTCGGTCCGACACCTGCCGGACTACATCCGCGGCAAAGGCAGCTCGGTCATCAACAACAGCAGCCGCACCGCGAGGGTCTACCAACAGGACAACTACTTCGGCTGGCATGTATGCGTCGGAGCCGACGGCGGCACCATCGCAGACCTGCGCTCCTACCAACTCAACGACACCACCCACTCCCTGAAGAACAACACCACACCCTGCGGCGCGTAAGGAGGTGCAGGAGACCAAACGCACGACACTCTCTCCTTCACCGACCACGGCGTACGTGCGGCCGGTGACAGGCGACCGCCGGGTACGGGCCCGGCCCGGGGCAGTCACCTGCTGGCAGTTCGATGCCGTCGATCTGCAAGGCGTCGAAGGCGATGAAGAACACCGGGCTCTTCGCGGCGAGCGCGGAGGCGGCGCGGCCACTGGCGGCGGCCCGACGCTGGAGGGCTTCGAAGGACAACCGGCCGGCTGCGGTGTCCCAGACGACGAGCTCGCCATCAAGGACCAGACCTTCAGGCAGCTGCTCGGCGACCGCGACCAGGTCGGGGAACCGGTCCTCGACGAGAGAGCCGCGCCAAGTCTGCAGGAGCAGCCGGCCGCCCGGGCCGGCGGGGGTGAAGAGGATCGCGCGGTGGCCAGTACTTCTGCTCCGCCACGAAGCCATTCGCCAGGACGCCGGAGCCGGGGACGTACTCGGGGGCCTGGGCGAGCATCGGCTCGAAGGGTGGGCTGAGAACCACTCTGGGATGGCCTCGTCCGCCGACACCCCCGCCAGGTGGCCGACTTGTTGAAGGCGTACGCCAGGTCGGCGCCCACAACCGCGCCGGCGCCGACCTGGCGTGCCGCCCCGACCCTGCGGTTATGGGGTCGGCGGCCGCTGCGGGCCGCGGTGCAGAGACCTACATCGCGAAGACCCAGCAAGTGCGAGCAGCAGAGCCGCGAGCCGCCGTCTCACGACGCTTCCCGGATCGCAGTCCAACCACCCGCGTTGAACTCCTCGTCGCCCGGGGCCACCATCGGCGGCTGGGCCTGGCCCGCGATGTCCTGCTGAGCCCGCCGGATGGCGTCGGCCGTCAGCTTCCAGTCGCCGTCCTGCCACTGCACGCCGAGCAGCGTGCGGGTGTAGGAACTCTCTTCCTTCTTCGTCTCGCCGTTCTTCTGGACTACGAGGCCCAGCAGCCACACACTGACCTCATCGGGCGCCTTCTTGATCACCTTGTAGCCGACCACCTGACTGCGCGCGTAGGCACCGGACGGCAGTGGCTGCCCCGGGCTGACGCCCATGTCCTGGGCGAGGGACTTGTCGGTCTCCCCGGCTGCCAGCTCGACCCGCTCCGCGGCCTGCGCGGACTTGTCGACCTTGCCGGCGTACGAGTGGTAGATCCGCAGCTGCTCGTCGGTGGTGGACTGCTCGCCCTCGATGCGGGTGGTGTTGGCGGCCGCCGCCATGGCGGGCGCGCCCTCCGCGGTGTGTGGGAAGCCGACCTGGCTGCCGCGATCGTCCGAGCGCTGTCCCCGCGGCAACGCCGTCCACCGCTCCGGCTCGGTCCAGTCCTGCGGCGGCGCGTACGTGGGCGCGGGACTCGCGGAACTGGACACGCTCGGAACCGCCCCGCCCTTGGCAGGCGCCGACGAGGCCAGGGGCGTGCTGTTGCTCGGCTTTGCGTCGTCGGCTGCCGGACCGCATCCGGCGAGCAGACCGACGGCCAGGGACAGGACGAGCGCTAACGGCCGCACAGGAGCACGCACAACTACCTCACTTGAAGTCGGGCAGGCGGGGAAAGATCACGTCGGAGAATACGCGCCGCTGCGGGTGAAGCCGGGGACGGGGGCGAGCGCTCCGGCGAGCGGTGGGCCGCCTGGTTCAGCGTCAGTACGACGTGGTCGGTCGCACCGCCGGTGCGCTCCTGCTGGACGGCCAGGACAGTCGAGAGCGCGAGGGCTGGCCGAGCTCGCGGCCTGAGCCGTCTCGCCGCGGCGGTCCCGTCTTACTCACCGACACCAAGGCGCTGCGATCCAGCAGGCCGCGCCCACCAACGATGAGTACGCGTCTGAGCGCCGGTCTGCCCTGCGGCGGCTCGCTGGATGGGCCTCGCCGGTATCAGCCGCGCGAGCGGTGCTGACGGTGGGGGCGGCGACGTCCCGGTGAGGGATCAGGAGCGGCCTCCGGCGAGGAGAATCCGCCCGGCACCGCGGCGCGCTGCGCCGCCTGCTCCACGGCCGGGGCCGCAGGGGTGGCGAGTGCGGGCTTGCCCGTGGCCAGGATGGTGATGTGGGGGATGGTCCGGGCGCAGGCCTGGCAGACCTCGGCCAGGGTCCAGACCTGGCCGACGGCCGGGTTGTGGACGAGGACCAGGAGGGTGGGGCCGGCGCAGTGGACGCGGGTTTCGTGGAGGGCGCACTGGTCGCTGCCACAGCTGCAGGCGGCGTTGGGGCGGGCGGCGGCAAGGCGTCCGTGGGCCTTGGCGTGTTCCGCTGCGAAGCGGCGCATGCTCGCGGCGTCCTTGGAGCGCGGCGGCATCCTGCACGCGGCGGTGCTGCAGGTGACGGACACGGTGTGGTCGAGGTGGCCGGTGAGGCGGACCGTCCAGGTCCGTCCCGGCACGCGTGATCCGGGCATCAGGGTCAAGGGGGGTGTCCCGTCGTCGTGCTGGTACTGGCTGGCGTTGTCGGCTCATGAAGGAGCCGAGCACATGTCGTCTCGCGGTGACCCCGCCTGCGGTGCGGGCCGCTCCGGGTCAGAGCGCGCGCAGGACGGCGACTACCTTGCCGAGAATAGTGGCGTTGTCGCCGCGGATCGGCTGGTAGGCCGTGTTGTGAGGCATGAGCCAGACCTGGCCGTTCTCGCGGCGCAGGCGCTTGACCGTGGCTTCGCCGTCCAGCATGGCCGCGACGATGTCGCCGTGGTCAGCACTGTCTTGGCGTCGGACGGTGACGATGTCTCCGTCGCAGATGGCGGCCTCGATCATGCTGTCGCCGACGACTGTCAGCGCGAACAGCTCGCCTTCGCCGACGAGGTGCCGCGGCAACGGCAGGACGTCTTCGACGGCCTCCTCGGCAAGGATCGGCGCGCCAGCGGCGATGCGGCCGACGAGCGGAACCTGGACGGCCTCCACTAGCGTGCCGAACTGGTCGGCGGGCTGGCCGCGCCGGACGCGGTAGGCGCGGGGCCGGTGCGGGTCCCGGTAGAGCACGCCCTTGCGTTCCAGAGCCCCGAGCTGGTGCGAGACAGAGGAGGTACTCCTGAGATTGACGCCTTCGCCGATCTCCCTCATCGAGGGCGGGTAGCCCTGGCGAGCGACGGTCTGCTCGATGAACGCCACGATGGCGGCTTGGCGAGTTGTGAGTCCATCCGGGCCCGGGCGGGTGACACCGGGCGGGCGCCCAGGGCGGGCTTCGGATTCGACGACGTACATGTGGGGCTCCCCCCTGAAGGGATCTTGCGTGCAGGGACAGTAACCCGCATCCCACCTGCCACGGAACATCTTTTCGATAACAGGGCGTGCCGGCCCGGCAGCGGGTGGTGAGGGGGTGGTGGAAGCGCCCTCGGGCTCGCGGGTTGCAGCGGGGAGGCCGGCGGCTCATGATCCGCATGTGCCGTTTCACGTCAGGCTCCGCTTCGGGCCACCCTCCTCTCCCGCCGTCACTGGCACCTGGGGCAGCTCAGAGAGCGCCGAGCGGAAGTTCCGGGGATTCATCGGCCGCTACGGCAGCCAAACTGACGTGCGGATCGAGCTCGTCGAGGAGGGGCCCAAGGGCGAGCAAACCGTGCGCTCCTGGACACGGGAGCGCAGCGAGGTGGAAGGGCCCTGACAACGCCCCGTCGGGGCTCCCTGCCGCGTCGAAAGGTGGCCGACGGCTCGGCAGTCGGGCTGGCGTTGCCTGTAGGGGTGACGGGGCGCAGGGTGGGAAGACGCCCAGGTGGACCCGTGGTGAAGGGTGGTGCGGGCGATGGCCAGACCGGTGTGGACGGGGGTCCTGGGGTTCGGGCTCGTCAGTTCTCTGAACCACTGCGTATGCGATCTCGAGCCTGGTGCTCAGTGTCGTGGTGCTTCCGCTCCGTAATGGGTTGGAGTTCGTATGGCTGGGCACGGCAGAGTGGCGTGGTGAGCGAACTGTTGGCACGCACCCTGACCTGGGCAGAAGTGGATCCTTTGCGGCATCCGTTCGAGCTGGACGAGTATGAGGCGGAGGAACTGGCAGGGCTTGTGGCACCTTGGGTGCCCAGCCTTGACGCTGTCGAAGCGCTCTGGTTCCGCGCGATGGACCCTGTCACCAAGTTGCTGGCGGACCGGTACGGCCGGTGGGCCTGTGGGTGGAACTGGACGGTGGGTGAGGGCGACGTCGATGGCGGGGTCGTCGACGTGTGGTGCTGTGCCAGCCATTCCGTGACGACGGGAGACGCTACCGCCCCGCTGATCGTCGCGGCTCTGCTCGAGTGGCGTGACTGGATAGAGAATCTGGCAGAGCGCTTCTCTGTCTTGTCGCCGCCGTCGCAGTCAGAGGTGTCCTCGTCCCCCGTGGACCCCTGGCTTTGGGAGCGGGCATGCACGCGCCTGGTGACTGTGGTGGCCGACCGGTCGCACGCTGAGAGCGGCTGGTACACGCACTGCAAGCAAGTCCTCGGCTGGTTCCTCGCCTACAACGGCATCGACGAGGAGCGCGCCCAGGAGATCGTGGAAAGCGCGATCGGCGGCCGGTTCGGCAGTTGGGTTGCACCGGACGTCGTAGTCGTCGACACAGTGAGTTCGCGGTTTGCCCGGACCCTGGACGGCAACCCGTGACGTCCGTACCTGGCCATCAGCCGGATGCTCTCGCCAACTGGCTGCATATTCGCACGCAGGTCACGTGGCCGTGCTGGAGCGGCACTCGCCCCGCCGCGGGGGCACCGCCGCGCAATGGCTTCCGGGACTTCTTCACCTCTACACGAGGCAGCCGCGATGCTGGAGGCACCGAGCGGGTCCTGACCGCCCTCGACCAGGCCCTCGCCGACGCGGAACAGGGCAAGCGGCTGAGCTTCGCCCTCATGGCGAACTGGCAGCGGACGGTCCTGCGTCGTGCCCCCGTCGGTTTCCGCACGGGGCCGGCCTTTGCGAAGGGCGGACGGGAGCGCTACGACCTCACTCCCGATACGCAGGGCCGGTTCGAGCGCTGTCTTTCCGAGAGCACTCAACCGGACCTGCCTCTCCCCTCTCGCGCCGCCCGGACCTACCTGGATGTCCTGTTCTTCCATCCGTTCGAGGACGGCAACGCCCGCGCAGCCATGCTGGCGCTGGCCTTCATCCTTGCCCGCGAAGGAGTACTCCTCGACCAAGTGCAGCCGCTACAAGCCACCCGCTGGGCCGATGACACTGAGGGAGCGGCCGATCTTGCGGTGCTGCTCGGAATCCTGATCGCTGCGACGCAGCGCCACCGGACGTGAGATATCCGGCTGATCCGCAGGCAGCCCCGACTCCAGGGCACGAGGGCGAGGTTCCTCTATGGTCGGCCACCGGGCCGTAGCAGGTCCGCGTACACCCGGACCCGGACGCCGGCCTGGCCCGGTACGCGCCGAAGGCGACCCGGTCCCGATATCGCGTACAGCCGGCACAAGGCGTCGACGGCGGCCGCGAACACGCCTGTAGCTCGGCGAAGAACGCCGAGACCGGCTCGACCACGTCCCCGGCGGCGTCCAGCAGGACGTACGGCTGGGCAGGGTCGGCCACTTCCACCAGGCCACCGGTCTGCGGCAGCACGAAGCTCATCAGATCCCGAGCAGGATCTCCCGTCTCAAGCATGAGCGGAAGCTAGCAGAAATACGTTCTGACCTGCGGTTATCAGTCAACTGGTTCAGTCAGCACCACCCTGCCCGTTGGCCTCTACACGGCCACTGACAGCCACACGATCCGCTTCCACCAGCTACAGCGCGGGACGGCGGACCGGATCCGGAACAGGCGCGTGAACGAGCGCACCGGCGACGAGGTGGACCTCGCGGACATCGTGAAGGGCTACGACACCGGAGGCGAGTACGTGATCGTCGAGCCGCAGGAGCTCGACGAGATCGCTCCCGGCCGGTCCCGTTCGATCGACGTGGCCGGCTTCGTCGACCTGGACACCGTCGACCCGGTCTTCCTCGACAAGACGTACTTCCTCGGGCCCCGGGGAGCCCAGTTCGGGAAGGTCTACGCTCTCCTGGAGCGCGCCCTGGCCGAGTCGAACAAGGCCGGCATCGCCACGTTCGTGATGCGCGGGCGCGAGTACCTGGTCGCCTTGAAGGCGGAGGAGGCGGAGGGTTTGCTCACGCTCCACACGCTGCACTGGGCCGACGAGCTGCGTGATCCGCACGCCGAGGTGCCCGACCTGCCGGGGAAGGTCGAGGCGACGGCGGCTGAGGTGACGATGGCCATGCAGCTGATCGACGCCCTGGCCATGGAGTGGGAGCCGGAGGCCTTCCACGACTCCTTCCGCGAGAAGGTCGAGGCCCTGGTGAAGGTGAAGGCCGCCGGGGAGACGGTGGAGAAGGCCGAACCGGCGGCGGAGCCGACCGGCGCCGTCGACCTCATGGAGGCCCTGCGCGCCAGTGTCGAGCGGGCCCGGAGTCCCAAGGACACCGGCGAGAAGGCCGCCTCCCCCGGCGCCCGGGCGGCCGGCGGCAAGAAGGCGCCGGCCGCGAAGAAGCGGGCGCGCTCCGGGCCGGCGGCCAAGGGCCGGGAGCTGATGGCGCTGACGAAGGCGGAGCTGTACGAGAAGGCGGCCGCGGCCGAAAACCGACGGGTTCGCTGATTCTTGTAGTGCTCTGAGGGCGAACCCGTTGGCCTGTGCCGGACTTCAGGGGGTGGGTGCGTCAGGTTCCGGGCCCGTCGGAGGGGTCCGGCGGCGTTGATGAGCAGGCCGACGTGGCAGGCTCTGGAGGCCGTGCCTACTCTTTCCCGGAGTCGGCACCCGCACCGCAGGGGTCCACATGCTGTGTACTGCTACGCCAGCGATTACTGCGCCGTACCGAGCGAGAATCTCCTCACCCACCGATCACGCCCAAGCCCAACCACTACACCCCCTCACACATGCCCTGGAGGTGACCCGGTGGCGATCAGGTGGAACCAGACGTACAAATGAAGAGGCACTCTGTTTTGGCTCGCTGAGTCGGTCCACCCTGACCTGGAGGTCAGCCATGGCCGAACGTCTGCTTTTCTACAACGCTTCAAATGGCGCCGGAGCTATTGGCGAGTTGGGCGAGAAGTCATTTGACACGCTCACTAGCCATGAGCCCGGATCATTTGCGACTGGCTGGACGCACGTGGTGGAATTTCCGGGCAACGATAGGCGCTTTCTCTTTTACGACAGAAGCTCGGGCAGGGGTGCACTGGGCGGCCTGAAAACAGAGTCGTTCGGATCCGGGGTGTTCGGAGAGGTCTTCAGGACCGATCAGAGCTTTCCCGAAGGCGCTTTCAGCAGTTGGAGCCATATCACCGGGATCTTCCGCGGGGGAAAGTCGACGGCGCTCTTTTACAACAATCAGAACGGCTCTGCGGCGCTTGGCTTCGCGCCCACCACCAAGGCTTTCCCTACCGGGAGCTTCAGGCTTGGATGGACCCAGATCGTATTCGGACGGCGTACCCAGCGGCCTTTCTTCTACTCCGCCCTGGACGGAGCCGCCTGCATCGGCTTCGACCCCACCGTCAAGTTCTTCGAACCCGGCAAGTTCGGAGCTTGGACGCATATAGCGGTTGGACCGACCTTCCGTGGCGGGGACGCGCTACTTTTCTACCAGGCCGGGAAAAATCCCCCTCGGGGCGCCGTCGGCGTTCTCGAGGGAAATAACTTCCAAACCATATGGGGTCCTGAGAGTTTTTCACGCTGGACGCATGTGGTTGGAAGTGACACCGGCTGGCTTTTCTACCATAGTCCCACTGGGGCGGCAGCCATCGGCTCGCTGGACGACGCTGGCAATTTCACCACCCGCCTTCAGTTCCCCGCCAGCGCCTTCTCTCCGGGTTGGACCCATATCGTCCATACCGGTTCTGCCACTTAGGGCATGGCCGTTGCCAACTGCGGCCGGGTGCCTGCGAAGTCTCCCTAAAGATCTGAGATTCCGTACAGATTCACAACGCTTTGCCTTGTCGTATCCTTCTTATGTCGCAGCGAGTGCCGCCATTGGGATGACACCCCGGCCCGACGGCCCGTATCTGTAACGTTTGACGCCCGTCGGGGTGCGGCACATTTTTTGTGGGAACCGCATCACCCCGCGGCACTGATGGTCATGAATTCTTCACCTGGACCGATTTCGGCGTAGACCCTTCAAGTCATGCTCATATTTGGCCCCCAGCCCCTATGCGTCTGGGTCATGGGGCGATGGGGTCGGGGCGGATGTCGGCAGGGTGGGCGGTCGCGACGTATTTGATCGCGGTCTTCTGCGACAGTCCGAACAGGTGCATCAGGTGGAGGGGGTCGGCGTTCTCGTGGGCCTCGTCCAGAATCCGGTCTTCGCGGAGCTTGGTCGAGGTGACGCCGGTCGGTCGGCATGCCAGCTGTACCACCAGCTTGCTGACCTGTGGGTTCTTATCGGAGGTGGCAGTCTCCCTGCTGACGAGGAGATGCGGGTTGGTGGTGGATGGCCAATAGCGGTGCCGATCCGCGATCCATGCTGTGGCCAGTGCGAGGGTGATCTCGTCAAGGAACACGATGTGGTCGGGCCTGCCGGGCCTGATGACGCGGAGGCGGCCGTCGGCTCTGTCCAGGCCCCGCACCAGCAGCCGACGCAGCTCGATGGGGGTGAGTCCGTGGATGGCGATCAGAGCGATGATCAGCTGGCTGCGAGCGTCAGGGGCCTTCTGGAGGAGACCCCGTAGCTGATCAGAGCGAAGTGGGGTCGGCAGGCGTGTGCTGGTGTGCAGCGAGACGCCACGGGCGGGGTCGCGGAAGATCCGGCGTTCGCGCCGCAGGGCCTTGAACAGTGACCTGAGTCCGACGTGGCGGGTCCGTTTGAGCGATGCCCCGGGCGTCGCTTGCAGCACATCGTCGATGTGGTCCTTGGTGATCTCCCGGAGGTCGGTGATGCCGTCGGCCGCCCAGCCTCTCAGGACGGGGGCCGCATCCCGGACGTAGTGTCGGATGCTGGCTGGCCTGAGTGGCAGGCTGGGTTTGGCGGCCTGGCCGGTGAGGACGTCGATCCAGGTGTTGACCGCGGCATCGTATGGCTGGGGCAGTTCGTCGGCGATGGCCCGTGCCGCGGTCAGGTCCGCGTCGAAGGTGTCGTCCTCGACCAGCAGGCCGCGGCGGCGGAGGTAATCGATCACGCGGGCGCACTGGTGGTTGGAGCTCAGCGAGGTCAGTGACCTGATGTCAGCCTCCGAGATCGGCGCCTGGGCGCCGAGGTGGCTGACGAGGATCTTCAGGACGCGAAGATTGCCGTGGACGGCGGAGCGTTTCCAGCCCCGGTGGCCGATGTACTGCTCGAAGTCGTTGAGCAACGCTGCCGCCTCGGTGGTCATGGCCGGTAGATCGGCTCTGCTCAGACGGTTCCAGTCTCGGGGTGGGCTTGGGAACAGTGTCTGCTGAGCCGGGTCGACCAGGCCTCCGGAGAGGGGACGGGCGGCGAGATGGGTGGTCTTCGCGGCTCGGCGGCGGGCAGCGAAACGGCCCTTCCTCGGCGCCTTGCTGCCGGGCCCGGAGCCGGTCAGCAGTTTCGGGGCAAACGGGCCGCCGAACCAAAGTTGGTCGCCGCCGTCGAGGGCGGCCCCATGCGTGTCGAGGTCGTTCTCCGCGAGGACGAGCGTGCAGAACCGGCAGAGTCCGTTGCCCAGCGGCAGAGAGCGGTGGCAGCGCGAGCAAGGAGCCGTCCAGGGGTGGCTCAGGCGCCAGCCTGAGCACATCACACAGGTGGTCCATCTGTCGTTCGACCAGGCCAGGCAGTGGGCACAACTACCGCCAGTGAGGAGGAACGCCGGGACGATTCGCGGCCGGCGTTCGGCCAGCAGACCAGCTCGCTTGAGTGCCTGGGCAATGGTGGGGGCCATGGCTGGCAGGTCCGCCAGGTTCTCGGGGCGGACTAGCCGTTCGCCGGGCTCCCGCGCCGCCAGCGCGAGCGTTCCCAGGGCCCGCATTCTCCGCAGCGAGACACTGCTGACTCCGCGTTCGACGGCCATCTCCTCCACGGCGGCCAACAGCATCGGCAGGTCGGGGATCTCACGGTCGCGAAGGCGGGTCGCCTGAGTAACGAGCAACGACCGGGGTGGCGTCGGGAACAGGCCGAGCTGCCCGTCGATCTGCGTCGCAAGAATGTGCGGGTCAGTACGGCTCTCATGCAGAGGCCGGTTGCGGGTGGAGGCCCGTGTGGTCCCCTTGTGAGAAGGAGCGATGGGAGGACACGTGACGCCGTTCGGGAAAACGGCCAGTTGGATGGGCCTTCTTGGCGTGGGCAAAGGCGGTCGGCGGGACGGCATCGGCCGCCCTCAGTTCGGAGGCAGCGACCGGCGTCGGCCGCCCGATGAGGGCCTGGGGACCGGGCTGGCAGCCCCTGCACCTTGGCCCGTGTCGTCGCCAGCCGCCCGCCGCTGTGGGCCGTGATCGGGGGCGGCCGTGGCGACCGGCTCGGCCTCCATCAGGTCGGCGACCGTGCACTGCAGAGCGGTGCAGATCATGTCCAGATCGTCGAGACGGACCGTGATCGGCTTGTTCGACCACAGAGCGGCGACCTTGCTCAGCGAGGGCGTGAACCCCACCTCGGCGAAGGCGGCCTGCAGCTGGGTCGGCCTCCAGATGTCGCGCCGGGCAGCGACCCAGCGCAGATTCCACTTCACAGCTTCATGACTCCCCGCTCAGTCGGCGAACGGCTCGCCGAGACGATTCCAGGCTCCGCCGCTCGGGATCTCCCTTGGCGGTCGCCAGATATCCAACCGTGGTCGATGCCCAGACATGACCCAAAAGGACCTGGACGTCCCAGAGAGGCATTCCCGACTCGTAGTTGTGGGTTGCGCAGGCATGCCGCAGCAAGTGCGGGAACAGCTCGGTGACAGGGCCCTGGAGATGCTCCTGCGAGGCCAGTTTCAAGGCCCGTCGAAAGGTGTCCGGGCAGACCGCCGGCGCGATCGGCATGTTCAGCGCGGCGATCGCCGCGGGCAGGCGCTCAGAGGGGAACAGCGGCGCGTGCGGATCGCTGGGATCGTCGCGGAACTCGCCCCGGACCTCTTCGATGTACCACCACAGCAGATCACGGCCCTCCTGGAACAGGAAAGCCTCGCGCTCGCGCGGCCCCGACCCGCGGGCGCCCTTGCCCTGGACCAGGAAACGGCCCCACTGGCCGTGCTCCCAGTGCACGTCCCCGAGCCGGACCCCGCAGAGCTCGGCCGCCCTCACCCCGGAAATGTAGGTCAGCTTCGACATCACGTAATTGCGGACCGCCACCGGATACTTCCGCACGGCTGGCAGCGCGTCCCGCCACGAGGCGAAGAACTCCGTCGTCGCCCGCGCCGAGGGCGGGATCCGAAGGCCGAAGTCACCTCGGTGCCGCGGGCGGTTGAAAGAGTCGATCGGAGACTCGATCGCGGCGCCGAACCGCCGCATGATCTCACCCGCGTACCGCTGTTCCAGAAAAGCGAAGTACTGGGCTTGATCCGCTTTGACGGACATCGGAGATCAGGGGTTTCGGCCCCGGAAGGATGATGTTCATCATGGAGAGCA